>WJIX01000173.1 GCA_014730075.1 bacterium
ATGGATAATCTGGATATAACCAGCGCGGCCAACCAGGCCATAAAATTCGCGGCGAAACTTCACAGAAGGCGGGAAAGGGAAAGGCATGGGCTGACCATTGTGGAAGGGCTGGCCGAAATCTCGGCAGCCCTCAGCGCCGGCGCCGCTTTCAGGGAAATATTTTACTGTCCGGAGAATATCGAGAGCGGTGAGCAGAAATTGCTGCTGGAGAGGCTGAAGAAAGCCGCTCCGTGCAGATCAATCAGCGCCAGGGCTTATCGAAAAATCGCCTACCGGGGAGGCACCGGGGGATTCGCCGCGGTGGTAGAAAAACCGGCTGTCACACTAGCTGAGCTGCCGCTTCCTGCCAATCCCCTCTATCTGGTGGCTGATTCGATCGAAAAACCTGGCAACCTGGGTGCGATGCTCCGCTCGGTGGACGGAGCGGGTGCCTCCGGCATGATAGTAAGCGACAGGAGAACGGACCTGTTCAACCCGAATGTAATAAGGGCCAGCCTGGGCAGCGTATTCTCAGTCCCAAACGCATCGGCAGAAGCGGAGGATACCATCAGCTTCCTCAAGGAAAATGGAATCAGGATAATAACAACCTCCCCTGATGCGGACACCATTTATACTGATACCGGCCTGGCCGGTCCGTCAGCGGTGGTCATCGGAAGCGAGCACACCGGCCTCTCGCCGGTATGGTTCTCGGAAGCGGACCAGGTGGTGAAGATACCTATGTTGGGGGTTGCCGATTCGCTGAACGCCTCGGTCTCTGCCGCTCTTCTGCTCTACGAGGCGGTACGGCAGAGGGGGGCAGGCGGGAGATAGCAGTTTTTGTATCAGAGAATAATGAATTCAGGAGGTATTTAATGTCTATAGATTTCATAATGGCAAGAAGGAGCATAAGAAGGTATACAGATGACCCGATAAGCCGGGATGATTTACGGAAGATCCTGGAAGCGGCCATGGCAGCCCCTTCATCCAGAGACAGAAAACCATGGCACTTCGTGGTAGTAACCGGACGGGAGATTCTGAAAAGACTGGCGGATGCACATCCGCACGGCAAGATGCTAGCCGAGGCGGCCGCAGCGGTGGCGGTATGCGGGGATACCAACACCTCGCCAGATTACTGGGTGCAGGACTGCTCCGCATCCACCGAGAATATACTGATAGCTGTTGCCGCCCTGGGGCTGGGTGCGGTCTGGCTGGGGTGCCACCCGCGCAAGGACAGGGTGGATGCCATCAGGGAGGTCCTGAATATCCCGGAGGATGTCGGCATCCTCAGTCTGATCTCCATCGGGAACCCGGCCGAGCAAAAGGATCCCAGGACCCAGTACGACGAAGAGCGGGTTCACCAGCAGAGCTGGTAGGCATTTAATAATAAAGCCGGGGAAGCTGGTGGGTTGTCAGGAATCTCTAATCTGTAAACCTTCCGTCATCCCTGGTCCCCTTCAGTTTGTCAACGTTGCTCTCCAGCCACCCTATCTTTACCTTCGTCCTGGCGTCGAATGCCGGGACGTACGGCTTGATATCCAGAAGGGGCGTGCCGTCGATTATATCAAGATCCCTGACATGAAGGATATTCCGGTCGATCCTTTCCAGAGATACCACTGAAAGCCCGATACTGTTGGGCCTTCCCGGCCCCCTCATGGCGAATACACCGTGATAGTGGTCATCCATGAACGGTTTGACTCTCAGTGGGGTTGTCTTTGCCAGGTGGAAATGATACAGAAGTATAATGTGGGAAAACTTGTTCAGATCCTCCAGGCCTTCAGCATAATCCGTAAATACCTCCACCTCTCCCCCGGCACCATCCGCCCCCGGCGGCTGTATCGGCGTCCCCGCCGGCTCTGTGAACGGAGAATGAATTATCCCGATCGGACTGTAAGTTATCCTGTCATTCATAATAACCCTTTCTGTTATCTATTTGATCCCCCTTATTACCACAAATGAGCCTTCTCCGAAACCCTCCCTTACCGGCTCAGGACTGTCTATCTCCTTCAGATCCCTGAATATCGTCTGGACTGAACTGAAATCTCCGAATCCGGCTCTCTCCAGATATGAAAGGATTTCACCGGCAGAGAAGAAGGTGGCCGCTCCATAGAATCTGCTCTTATCTTTTTTATCCTGGTATAACCTGCCCAGCCGACTCTCCCTGTCCACCAGGCCGGCAATAAAACAGCCGCCCGGCTTCAGTACCCTGCATGCCTCAGCGAAGGCGGCCTCTATATCGTCCAGAAAGCAGACCGTAGTCACCATCAGGACGTAATCGAAGGTCTCGTCATCCAGGGGGAGGTTCTCGGCAGTGCCGTCGATAACTTCCAGCCCCCTTTCCCTTGCCAGCGCACGCATCTCGGCGGACGGCTCCACCCCGAACCTGATCCCGGCCGGAGCGGCGAAACGCCCGCTCCCCACACCTATCTCCAACCCCCTGCCCTTACCGGGCAGCATCCGCTTTACCGCTTTCAGCTCCGATCTGTATATGTACTCATTCTTCTCGAACCACTGTTCGTATAGATCTGGATATTTATCAAAGGGGCCTGTTCCGGTCATAATCAATCACCACTATTTAATTGTATATATAAAGATTCCTGGTGCATCTATGTTCCTGTCCCTTCCCTCCGCATCTCTCCAGACCAACTTGAAATTATCTGTCAATGCAAACCGGATTACCGCCCCCATTATTTTTCAGCGAATATATCATCCCTTAGGGTGCCGTAACGGGAAAAACAGCTCTTCAGAGTCAGGAGTATGGTCAGCACAACGCTTAATATGGTACTGACAACGATAGCGATCATGATCATTATCTGGTACTTGATCGCAACCTCCGGGCTGGCTCCTCCCAGGATTACTCCGGTCATCATCCCCGGCAGGGCCACGATCCCCATGGTGGCCATGGCGGCAATGGTTGGCTTGAGGGCCAGCTGGACGCTATCTCTCAGGTACGGACGGATCGACTCGCTGAAAGTCGCACCCAGGGCCAATCTGTAGCGGTACGTTTTTCTGTCCCTTTTTATATTACTATAGAAGGAAGAGATACCTATTATATTTCCCCTCAGCGAGTTTCCCAGCAGCATCCCCCCCAGCACGATCAGGTACCTGGCGTTGAAGACGTTATCCAGGCGGATAACGAATATGTTAAAGAACAGTATTATCAGAAAGGTGGCCAGCGAGAACGATATAAAAGCAGGATGCAGCATCCTGGACAGCTTCATGGATGACTGCCGCACCGCGCTTACCACCGCCACCAGCACCATCACAGTCAGCCAGAGGATGTTGAGCAGGGCGTTGTCCCACCTGAACAGGTACTTCAGAAAGATACCGATCATGATAAGCTGGACTGTCATACGGGCGGTGGCATACAGCAGGGATCTGG
Organism: bacterium; assembly: GCA_014730075.1. Classification (GTDB taxonomy): domain Bacteria; phylum Krumholzibacteriota; class Krumholzibacteriia; order Krumholzibacteriales; family WJIX01; genus WJIX01. The sequence goes on from WJIX01000173.1 coordinate 3,359, forward strand.
TCAGCCCTATCCGGTAGAACCAGCTTATTGCCACCGGAATTATGAATAGCGCGAATGCTATCAGAAGAGCGGTTATGGACAGGTCTACTGTATCCATTCCTCCCTTTCCAGGTCGAATACGCTTACCCCGGGGTTATCCACCCATACCGGATCATGCGAGATTACCATTACAGTCCAGGAATCCTTTCCGGCGAAGAATTGGGCTGTCTTCTTTTTCAGGTCCTTGTCCAGCGCCGAGGTCACCTCGTCCAGGAGGAATATCTCCCTGCCGAGAAGAACTGCCAGTATGATGGCGAGCCGCTGCCTTTCACCCCCGGAGAGGTCTGTGATGTCGTCTTCCAGTTTGGCCGGGCTCAGCTCGAAATAATCGAGCAGACCATCCATCTTCTCGCCCGGAAGCTTCCTGCTGGCATTGACTTTCAGTTCGAGCGCGGAGCGGATCAGGTCCGATCCTCTCCCCTCCCCTATACTGACATCCTGGTCCACATAGGCGATACTGCGGCGTATATCCCAGACAGTCTTATCATCAACCGTGTCGCCTCCGAATCTGACCTCGCCACCGTCCGGCCTTACGAAACCGAGCAGCAGGTTGAAGAGTGTCGATTTTCCCGTTCCGGATTTTCCCAAAACAGCAACCTTCTCGCTCCTGCCCAGGCTGAGATCGAAATCTCGGAAGAGTTTCCTTCCGTTGTAGCTTAAATCTATTCCCCTGAACTCTATCATTAATAATCTGCTTTCAGCTCAACCGGCCTATTTCTCCGCTCCCTGAAGCTCCCGCAGGCTCACCCGGATAAATTCGGCCAGCGACCAGGCCTGGCTGGTAGCCCCGCCGAACTCCTGCTTTCCGGGGGTAAATTTACCGTCCTGTATCTCTCTGAGTGAACCCACGCAGGCTTCTCCTAGTATTTCATCCACCAGGGGCGCAAACAGCTCTCTGGCCTCGCCGGTTTTGCCTGCGGCTGCAAGACAGGTTATCGCCGGTCCGGTAAGCCACTCCCACACATCTCCGTTGTGGTAGGCTTCATCGTAGAAGTACTGCTCCAGGTTCAGGTGATAGGGGTGAAAATCGGTGTCCTGCGGAGTCAGGGAAGCAACCCCATGCTTCAGGATCACGCTCTCAAGCGCCTTGTCCACGATTCTCTCTTTCATCTCCATGGTTAGCAGTGGTTCGAAATCGACCTCTGGAATAAATTCAGCGGCATCCGGTCCTCCGGCAAAATCACTCTCCTCATCCAGCGATACCATCATCGCCAGCAGGGCGTTCGGCCTGATCTGCTCATCGGGGGTTCCGTCAGGGTCCAGGTGATCGTAGAGGTACCCCTCGCTGTTGTTCCAGAACCCCGTAAGGAAACTGTCCTGCAGCAGGGATGCCTGCTTCATCCATTCTGCCGCCTGCTGCCGGAGCTCTTCCCCGGTTACATCCAGCTCCTCCAGCTCTTCTTCGGAAAAGTTCTCACTGGCCAGAGTCCCGGCCCAGCTCGCCCCCGCCAGCAGCCCGTAGTGGAAAAGAGCCTGAATCTCCACCGCCCTGTCCCCCCGGGGTGAGTATGGGTGTGATGAGCCGCCTGCATCCATCCAGGTTTCCCAATCCTGGTGCCTGAGGAAGCCATGCTCATCCACCGCCTTCTCCAGGGCGCCGCTGATCGCCAGACTGATATTGCCATAGCTATCCAGCATAAACTCCCTGTCGCCGCTCTTCAGCGCATACTTCCAGGCCGCCCGCACCAGCCACCAGGTACCGTCCACCCCCTCATACTGCAGGTTATCAGGGTTCACTATATTGGGCACCCTCCCCAGGTGGGGATCATCCCTGTCGGTCTTCTGGTACTCCAGGAAAGAGGTCAGTATCTCCTCTGCTATATCGAGTCTTCCGGTAACCAGGCAGGCCCCCGGCAGACTGATGAAGGCATCCCTTCCCCAGAAGGTGGGGAACCAGTGAAACCCGGCATATATCCCTCTCCCCCGCTGGTTCATGATCAGGTTGTCCATGGAGGCGAACGCCCAACGGAAGGCCTTGCGGTAGTTATCATCCTCAAAGGGGTTGGCAACAGCTTCAAGCAGCTTCTCCAGGCGGGCCAGCTTGCGCTCTCTTACCGTATCGAAATGGTTCAGGAGCTGAAGGGCTTCACTGGCCGCCTCGTCCTCATCCACTCCCAGGGCAAACACGAACTCGATATTATTATCTTCCCGGTGCCCCTCAGGAACCACAAACAGACCTGGGGAGAAGGGGAATGTCTCGGCCATTGCGTTTCTGGCGGCATCCTTGGAATAACGCCTTTTCCGCCTCATCTCGTCATACTGAAAATCGATCTTTACATTGGAGGTCATGGCGATCCAGCGGGGGATATCAGCCGGGAAGGCATTGTCATCCCTTGAGATCAGCAGGATATTATTATCCTTCTCCCAGAATATTCGGTACTCCGGCCTGGGCACCTTCCATATAAAGCGCATATCCACCCAGGGGCGGAGCCGGAATTCTGCGGAGTTTTCCCCGCTGAAACGGACCAGCAGGCCGTTTCTCTCATCTGGGAGTACGATCTGTTCCCGGAGATCCACCCCGGAATAGAGTCTTTCGATATAATGGGGATAGACACGGGCTTTTGATATGTCATCGTAGCTGGCCTGCCTCCCTCCCACGCTCAATTCCCAGGAGTTCAGGTATTCGTGCATGGAGCAGAACAGGCCGTGGTAGCTTCGGCTCTGGGCGCCGGCCGCTTCTCCGCTGAAATGGGTGGCCAACTTGTTGGTGAATATGAACTCTCTCTGCTCGCCGTACTCAACCTCTATTTCCCACCTCTCTCTGATCCTGCTTTGATCATACCGTGGATTCAAATCTTCTTCACCTCCGGCGAGGGCGGTCCCGCAGGTAATAATAATTACAGCCGAAATCCCCGCGAATATTATAATCAATAATTTCATTTTATCCCCCGGTTAATATCAACCCGGTACCAGTTTGTATCTATCTGCTGATAGGATAGTAGCACGAAATATTATTATCTTTCAAAATATGTTTATCATTCCCGGATTAACTATCAGGTATCCGCCGCCCCGGAGATCGTTCTTTTAATCTTATCGCTTCCATACTCCCGCTCCGCCATCAGCCGGTTATGCCTGGCGCATAATAGCCGCAGGTTGTCTGGGGAGTTATCCCCGCCCTTTGCATAGGGGATTATATGATCATACTGCAGGTTCCAGCGGGAGCTGCACCTTCTGCCCGATTTGCCGACGAAGCTGCACCTGCCGCCGTCACGCCTGTATACCTTATCTTTAATATTCCGCGGTATATGCCTGGTCCTTTTTAATTTATTTATTTTAATATTATTATCGGCTTCTCTTCTTTCAGGATCATTCTGATCAAGATAATTATCCAGGAGCTCTTCGAACATAAGCTCCAGGTTAACACCCCTGGGATATTTTCTTGAAAGAAGAGATTTGACCTTCTCCAGCTTTTTCATGAAATCCTCTCCGGCGCTGAATCTGATCTCGAACCTTCTCTCCACCTCCAGCCTGGTATCCTTACTCCCGACGTCGGGAGTAGAATCGGACTTTATTTCAGATTTAACATAATTTTTCCGGTTAATTCTACTCCCACCGGTGGGAGTAGATTTTCCGGCTGCAGGTTTGAGAACGCATACGGGTCGCACCCGGTCTCTTATCTCTCTCTGCGGATTGAATCCGGAGATAAATATCTCGACATCTCTTTTTGACCTGTTGCTGATCTTTTTAAGAATTTCCTCATAATTATCATCATTGAGAATACCGCTTACCATCGAAAGGGTGGTAATATTTATCTCGCCGGCCTGGAGCATAGCTGCAATCTCCGGATATCTTCCCATGCACCTGGCCACCCTGATCCTGCGGCAGGCAGCAGATCTGGAATATCCCAGGTGCTCGGTGCAGAAATCGAACATCGAAGAGTACCCCTCTTCGAGATACAGCTTTCTTCTGTCTATTTCCCGAAGATATAACAATATCCTGACCTTAAGCCTTCTCTCTCTGTTATTAAGACAGGCCAGATCCTCCAGGAGCTTTCTGTTATTAATACTCTGAAGCTCAGCCCGAAGCATTGCCAATTTCTCTGAATTCCCTGAAATCTTCTCTGAAACCTGGACGCTCACAGCGCACCTCCTCATCACTCAGGCCAATAGCGTCCCCCCTGTGACTTTTATTATAACACATGTTTTGAGGCGGCCTGAAAGGGGGCCAGGGCAGATCAGAAGGGGGCGGAGCGGGAAATTAGACCAGGGTGGGGCAGATAATCCAACAGAGGGTTGATATAGAGGTATGTGGTTGATTATAAACAGAATATCGAAAATCAGCATGTTGCGCGGATTTTCATAGTGTCAAGGGAAATTCGAGGAATAATGAATTTTCTGCTCCGATCCCGCAATAAGCTGGATCATTCTCACTTACCTGATCACCAGCACCTTACGGCTGATCATGATCCCTTCTGCGGAGGCTCTGATAAAGTAAACTCCGCTGCTCAGGTCGTCATAATTCAGGCAGAAATTCCTGGTTTCCTGCTCGGCGAAACGGCCGGAGTGTATCGATTTCAGCCTCTTCCCCGCCACATCAAAGAGATCAACAGATACGAATTGATCCTTGAGTGAAAAGAGAGAAAACCTTATCTCTGTCCTGCTGGGGTTTGGAAATGGAACGGAGAGATCGAGAAGGGAGCTGCTATTTACATTGCCGCCGGTCGAATCAGGCTCTGTTGAGATAGTGCTGTTTATGGCATCGATGAATTTTATATAAATATAATAATTATCTCTAACCCTCCTCCGCTGTTCTGCGTGTATGAACCGTCCGTTGTTAGCGGGTGCCGACTGGTAGCATGGGCTCGGCGAAGAGTTGGTGTAGCGGCCCTGAACATTGGTAGCTCCGGTCAGAGTACATGAGGAGCTGCCGTCCCCGGCGACAGAGACTGAGATATTGCCCATGTTGTTCATCCGTTCTTTCATCTCGTATATAATTGGTTTGGAATCATCGCCCCTTCCATTGCTCAGAAATATATCCGGACAGTCAGAATTGGAGGTGCCGTGTATGCTGAACGAATAGCCAAAAGGGTAAATATCTGTATAGGCCTCGTGCATCACCTGATAGAAACAGTCCACATTGTGCGCCACATCGGATATATGATAATGGCCGTCCCCGCATACCGAGCTGATCCCGTCGCAGGGGGCCCACTGGTCATTTGAGCAGCGATGTGTTCCGGTCATGATGAAAACCCTCGATCCGGTCCGCCGGAACATATCTACCCCCTCTGAAGGGGTGTTTATTTCAAACCTGGCGTGTGGTATCTCGATAGCTATTTCACGCTGATAATCGATTCCAAGGATAAATGTACCCCATCCCTTCTGGATCGGGGCCCTTTCCTTGAGAATATAGTACTTCAGGTCCTGGTACCCCGTGTCTGTAAAATGGACCAGCTGATATACAGACGGGAAGTACAGATTGACCAGGCTGTCGACTTCATCCATATGCCCGCAGAGAAAGGATTCAGATACCTCCCGCCAGTTATTCAACTCAGAGGAAGTTGGAATCACAAACCCCTCCTCCCCTTTTCCCGGCATATTTATCCTGATGATCTCAATCTCATCCATAAGGTCGCCGCTCTCTTCAGGGATATCGGCGAAACCGGTGGCGAAAGGCAGACAGATAAATACAAGAACCGCTGTCAACATACAATAATGATTAATATTCTTCAGCTCAATCAGATTCACTCTATCTTCCTTATCCGGACTCAAGTTTTCTACACACCAGCGGTAATTAACAAGAAAAAGAGTAGCAGAGTCTAAACCATGCAGAAAGTATTCTTATAGATAAAAGCAAGACCATCCGGCATTATAAATCAAATGAATTTATTATCTCAACAGGACCATCTTCATGGTCTGGCTGGTACGGTCTGTGACCATCCTGCAGAAATAGATACCGGAGCTTACGTTGCCGCCGGAACTGTTTCTGCCGTTCCAGTTCAGCTCATGCCGTCCGGCGTCCATCACTCCATCCCTGAGCACGCATACTTCTCTCCCGTTAACGTCATATACTGATATTCGGACAGACATTATCCTGCTCAGTTCAAACTTTATCCTGGTGGCAGGGTTGAACGGATTCGGGTATACCGAGACCAGCCTGGTCACTTCAGGCAGCCTTTCACCTTCATCATGCACATCGGTGACAACGCCATCCGGGCCAAGGGTCAGAGTGCCCATGCTGTTAATCCCGGTTGCGGTTACTTTATTGGCAGAAATCTTCACTGTCCCATTATTGGCAAACCAGTCGCCACCGGAATCGTACCTGGAGTAAATCTCAAGATCGGTCTCAGAGATCCCGTTAAGCTCAGACTGGTCATAATGGGCCACCACAGTAGCATCCAGCCCGATATTCTCGGACGGGGAGATTTCAAAATACCTCTTGATACCATCACTTCCCGCAATGTCCAGAGCGGTTCCGGTAACGCGAGTCACCGAAGTCACTCCTGGAGCTATACAGCCGGCATCAATTTCAAGCCCAATTCCTCCGAAGGTCTCATTAACTGACTCAGGAACCGTCCTGGTGGCGGTTACCGTACCCACTACGGTGATGCTGTCTGATTCCATCAGATTGGCGGATGGCCCCAGGGTAAGGGTATGTGTATCTGTAAATATATCGCTCCCCGTTGCCGTGCAGGAACCGTTGACCGTCAGATCTGCACCCAGGGTGACTCCCGCATCCCCGGTCAGTTCAAAATCATTGAGAACATCTGTATGGTTGGGAAGCTCCGGGCCGGTGGTCACATTGGTGGAGGTACTCGTGTAAACTATATCCACCATGCCTGCAAATAAAGGAGCATTCGATATGGTTCCGAGCGCTCGAGTTATCAATACTCCGTCGACAAGCTCCAGGCATACCTCCGGGTCGGCAATATCAATTGACCCGGTCGACATCTCCAGCATCTCTCCCACGGTGACCTTATGCGCCGATGTGGCGGTAATTACCAGGTTGCCGTCGTAGTTTATTTTCAGCGTATCGGCTATCACCCGGTCTGCGCTCAGATCCCAGATCTTGCTGTTGTCCGGGTCCAGTGATATCTGCAGGCTCTGATAATCCATGTCGGTGATCTGCTGGTCGGTGGTCCCTTCCCGGGAATACCTTATTGTACCGTTGTTACTGAATGAAGCCGGGAAAACTGTCGAAGAAGACTTGGTATCATAGAGGCCGCCATCCTGCAGGGTCACCACAGCGCTGCTTCCCCATATATCAGAGGTAGTGTAATTCTCCAGTTCCGCGTCCGCCTTGATGGTGAGCGGACCACATTCGAACTCTCCTCCTCCCATCGCTGTGCTGGTTACTACCTTCCCCCCGTTCTCTATATCCACACCAGTCAGGTTGATCCCGCGGCTGCTTGCATCCCGGAAAGTCGCCTTGCCATATACTGTAACCGTTCCTATCGGAAGATGGTTGCCGGATTCGTAATCGCTTCGGACATGATGTGCCCCGGTTCCGTCCGCCATATGCAGTTCGCCATTCTCACGGATAATTATATTCGGCAGGGAATTGCCTGTAAAATTACCGCTGGTTGCCCAACGCCCTTCTATATCATCACCCTCCTCCAGTTCGAAGAGGCCGTTTACTATCTCCAGGCTATTCTGGATCCCAAGACGCATATCGGTCCCTGAGGTCTGCACTCTTCCGCCGCTCTTATCCACTATTACATCCCTGAAAGAGGTCGATCCCCCATCCGGATCCCAGCCGCTGAGGTTCTGAACTGCAGAGCCGGCGAATCTTATATATGCGTCGCTGGCGCTCCAGCCACCGGCAAAGACGCAGTGATTGATACTGTAAAGGGTAAAGTCTCCGTAAACTGTCAGTGTGCTGTTGGAGTTCATGTCGATCAGGGCATCATTCCCCCCGAAGAAGACGCTGTTACAGACTGCAGCATTGTTATCCACAGAAATTGTATGCCCTGAATTAATTAGAACGTTCTCTGTGCTGTCGGGAACCACCGCGCCAATCCAGGTGGCCCCGTCTGTCCAGCTGCCACTCCCCGCCGAGGCAATATAGTCGACCGGCAGAATGGTACTGTTTATCGCGTCGATGAATTTCACGTAGACGCTGTAATTGTCGCGGACCCTCCTCTGCTGCTCGGCGTGTATGAAATGGCCGTTATTTGCGTAGGCGGCCTGATAGCAGGGATTTGGTGAAGAATTGGTGTAGCGACCCTGGACATTGGTAGCTCCCGTCAGGGTGCAGGAGGAGGTACCGTCACCGGCGACAGAGACAGATATATCACCCATGCTGTTCATCCGGTCTTTCATCTCGTAGATGATCGGCTGAGAATCGTCACCCCTTCCATTGCTCAGAAATATATCTGGGCAGTCGGAACTGGAGGTGCCATGTATGCTGAACGAATACCCCAGAGGATATATATCGGTAAACGCCTCATGCATCAGCTGGTAGAAACAGTCAACATTATGCGCCACATCGGAGATATGGTAATGCCCGTCCCCGCAGACCGAGCTGCTCCCGTCGCAGGGAGACCACTGGTCGTTCGAGCACCTGTGCGTTCCAGTCATGATGAAAACCCTTGAGCCGGTCCGCCGGAAGATATCTATCCCCTCCGAAGGGGTGTTTATTTCGTACCTGGCATGGGGCACTTCGATAGCAATCTCACGCTGATAATCGACCCCAAGTATATATGTACCCCATCCCTTCTGAATTGGAGATATCTCCCTGAGAATATAGTACTGGTAATTCTGATAATCTGTGTCAGTGAAAAGCACGAATTCATAGATAGTTGGGAAGTAATCAGTTACCAGACTGTCTACCTCTTCCACCCTCCCGAGCAGAAGGGACTCGCATATCTCCCGCCAGTTATTCAGCTCCGTGGAGGTAGGGATCTCGAACCCCTCATCGCCACTCCCAGGTATATTAACCCTGATACTCTCTATCTCATCCATCAGGTCGCCGCTCTCTTCTGGTATATCCGCAAGACCTGCGGAGAGGGGAAGGCAGACGATTATTATAACTGCTGTCAGTACCCGATAAAGATGAAATCCTGTATTCTCTTCAATCTGCTTCACTCTTTCTCCCTTGTCTGAATGGTCGGTTCATACCACAATCAATGCAAGATGCCAGGTCAGTCTTTCTCGAACAGATCCTCTCTGAACTCATAATCCACAAGTGCCTTCGAGGTAAGAGGGGACAAATCCCTTAAGTAACCTTCTATCGATTTAATCCTCTCAGGTTCAATCCTGACACCTGATATTACCCGGACCGATATTTCCGGATTTTCATACCTGGCCCGCTTTTCTTCCGGGTAGAGCACTTTGACCAGGTCTCTGTTCGGGTTCAGTATTTCCATGGGATTATGGCCCATATATTCAAAGGACTTTCTCCACAGTTCCATGGAATATCCGTAATGGGTACAGTTGAGGCTGGCGTAAAAAGGTTCAGGTTCATTACCCATCTTACTCAGCGCTTCGTCAACGTACGCCCCTATTAACATCTCCGTTTCGGGGCTTTGATAACCCAGCTCTATGTAATTCGTAAGCTCCGGACAGGCCTGTTCGAAAACATTCTCCGCCGGGATACCAGATTCTATTAATTTTTCTCTGTGTACCCCCTCCTCTATGGTAGTCTGGGTGCCGAATATGATTACCTTTGCTCCGGGCGTTTCCCTTATGCTCCTGCCTATCAGCCACACCCCGCTTTCCACTATTCCTACAACAGGTATGCCGGCTGAAGATGAGAATTCTGTTTCGTCGTATAATACTGATAGAGTATTGCATCCGATTATTATGATATCAGGGTTAAAGAACCTGCTCAGGGAATTAAGAGCGGCACTGAATTTTCCGATCTTCTCTGCTCTGTCGGATAAGCTGTTATATCCCCCCTCATTGGAAAAGAGGGCGTTATAGAAGATGAAATCGGCCTTCCCGAATACCCCCATCTCTTTCATCAACGAGACCGCCTCGGCGGTAATGGACAGTCCCCCCAGGCCGGAATCTGTAATAGCTATTTTCACATTTTCCTTATCAAAGAACCGGGCCAGAAGGACCCTGTCGGCAATGACCGGATCCGGGTCAATGCCGGCAGTCTCGGGGTTGGAACAGGCGCCGCTGCAACCGGCAGAGAAAAAGGAGGCCACAATAAGAATCGCCGGAATTATATTCTTTATTAATGATCTCAAGAAATATTTCCATCTCAGGGCATATAGTCTAAAAAAGCTGTAACTATGCAAAAAACTCCAGGTTACTTTATAATATGGCCTTTAAATAACCCGGGTGCCATTACTTTCTGACACCCGGATTACTTTTATCGGTTCAGAGTGATGATTCCACCTCTAGCGAAGAAGTATCATCTTCCTGGTCATACTCTCCTTGCCGGTAACCAGCCTGTAGAAATATACTCCACTGGAGACCCGGTCGCCTCCGGCATTCTGCCCATTCCACTTCCGGGTATGGTATCCAGTACTCTGGACTCCGTCCACCAGTCTTGCTACCCTGCGTCCCGACACATCGAATATGTCCAGCACCACATGCTCTCTCTCAGGTATGGAGTACCTGATAGTGGTCGAGGGGTTGAACGGATTGGGAAAGTTCTGCGAAAGCTCGAACTTCGGAGCAGGCGTATTCTTCTCCTCAGTGAGGAAAAGGGTCACAGTCCCACTCTCGCCGGCGACATCAACCCTGTAGCGGTATCCGCTCTCAGGCTCAACATCATTATCCACAAAACTGTAGGACATCTCACCATCACTGGTGACCTCAACATCCAGCAGCTCGAATCCGCCACCGGCTGTGTTCTCCCTGTATACCGCGAAACTCTCCTGTCCTTCCTCTTCAAGGAGCTTCCAGCTTACCCTGATACTCATATCCCTGAGCGAACAGTCAAAGGACTGAAGCAGGGTTGCTACGATCCCCTCGTTCGCCATGGTCATCGTATTCAGTTCATCCACCCCGGAGCAGCTTACCGTGTTTGCCGATATATCCCTGCTGGAGGTGTAACGTTCCCACTGAACGCCGTCATAGGCATACGACGCCAGAACGTTCTCCTGTACTCCGTTCAGCTCCGATTCATCGTAATGCTGAACCACTGCCGCATCCAGGCCGCTGTTATTGGCGGGGGAGATATTGAAATAACGATTTATCCCCTGCGCTCCGTCAATAGCCAGAGCAGATCCGGTTACACGCGTTACCTCCGTGGCACCGGGCGCACCGCCGGCCGCGTTGATCTCCAGGCCTATACCGCCAAAGGTTTCATTTACCGACTGAGAAACCGTCCTGGTGGTCACCACGGTACCTATTACCGTCATACCATCACTTTCGACCAGGCTGGCCGCCGGGCCGAGGGTCAGCGTATACGCATCGGTGAAGATATCGCTCCCCGTGGCACTGCAGACACCGTTGACAGTCAGATCCGCTCCCAGGGTCACACCCTGATCGCCGGTAAGATCGAAATTATTAACCACATCGGTTGCGGCAGGAAGCTCCGGACCGGTGGTAACATTGAGTACTGTGCTGCGGTACTCCATGTCAACCATGCCAGCAAAGACGGGTTCGCTGCTGAGTGTTCCCTTGCCCCGTTTGACCAGCGCACCATCAGCCATTGTCAGCAGGACCTCCGGGTCGCTGTTGTCCAGACTACCAGATATCAGGCTGAGGCCACCTTCAACAGTGACTGTCCTGGCAGTATCAGCCGTTATCAACAGATTGGCATCCCAATTCACCTTCAGCTCGCCTGAAACAGTGCGATCCGTTCCGAGATTCCATATCTTGTAGTTACCAATGGAATTGCTTATCTCCAGGTTATGATAATCCATATCAACAACGGTCTGGTCACTGCTATTTCGTGGGTAGACCACCGTTCCCTGATTAACCGAGAAGGGAGGGTAGGTCGGCGTGGAAGCGTAGCTAATCACAGTTCCGCCCTCCAGAAGAGCGATCTGGTTTGGAGTAGTTGGATTTTCGTACCAGATATCGGTGATTATTGAAAGCCGGAAAGTGCCTCCTGATTTAACAGTTATGGTTCCGGGGTTGAAATCCTTATACCCCATGCTTCCACCTCCGGAATAATACGGTATCC
>WJIX01000174.1 GCA_014730075.1 bacterium
ATTCCGAAGACACTCCGTATTTCCAGCGTGGAGATCTCGGAGGCACTCTCCGAACCGCTGGGCAGGATTGTGGCAGCTCTCAAGACTGCCCTGGAAAAGACACCGCCCGAGCTGGCAGCCGATATCGTTGAAAGGGGGATAGTGATGATGGGAGGAGGAGCACTTCTCCGGGACCTGGGACACCTGTTCAAGGAAGAGACCAATCTGCCCATTAATGTGGTGGAGGATCCACTTACCTGCGTGGTACTGGGTACCGGAAAGATCCTGAAGAATATACAGGATTATGAAAAAATTCTGATGAAAACCTCCCGATTGTAATATGGCCCTATTTTCATTTTTATTCGATAAGCACCGTGACAAGACAGTCCTTGCTATCGCGGTGATACTCTCTGTCCTGATGCTCAATCTGGAAGAGGAGAGCAGGGTCCACTCTGCCAGGATCATCAGTTCATTCCTTCTGGCACCAGTGGAGAATGTGCAGAAGCATTTCGCCGACCTGGACAGTCTCAGGGCTGAAAACGACAGGCTTCGGGAGGTGGTTGCCGCTCTCAGTTACGAGCGGAGCAGGCTCCTGCATTTCAAGAAAGAGCGTGAGAGGATGAGGAACCTTCTCAACTTCAGGAGAGATTCCCATTATCGGTTCCTTCCCTGCGAGGTGATCGCGATGTCCTCCAATGTTTATCACCATTCAGTTACCGTGGACCGGGGTGGCAGGGACGGGGTTCTGAAGGGTATGCCGGTAGTGGGGTACAGGGGTGTGGTAGGGAGGGTTATCCAGGTCTTTCCGTCCTCATCACGGGTTATACTTATCAACAACCACTCCGTCTCGGTAAGCTGCCGGGACAGGAGAAGCAGGGTGATCGGCGTTCTGCGTTGGGATTACGGCAACTATTTCAACCTCGATTATGTTTCCAAGGATGAGGATGTGGCGGTGGGGGATACCCTGGTAACCAGCGGGCTGGGAAAGGGTTTTCCCGGAGGATTCCCGGTGGGGATAGTATTCAGGATTACCGATGAGGAAGAGCGGGTCTCCAGGAAGGTCAGAGTGGTGAGCATGGCGGACCTGGGCACCGTGGAGGAGCTGTTCATCGTAATGAGCAGTGATGAGTGGGACTACAGCAGGATAGTCAGGGAAATAAGGGAAACCGGGGGTGAGTTCTGATGAGAGACGGGTATATATATATTCTGAGAATGTTTCTGGTATCGGCGGTGGTACTGGTCCTGCAGCTCTCAGTTATTAACAGGATCGCACCGCTCTCGCCGGTCCCCGATCTGATATTTGTCCTGATGCTGATACTGGTGGTGGACAGAGATCCGGTAACCGCCGTAATAATAGGTTTCCTGCTCGGTTTTCTTCAGGATCTGGGCAACGCCGCTTTCCTGGGGATGAATTCCCTGGGAAATTCGGTTGCCGCCTACATGGTCTCCCGAATAGGGAAGGATTATCTCCCAGACAATATCTTCTTCAGGGGTATGCTTTTCTTCGCCGCCTTCCTGGTCAAGGATATAATAGCTCTTAATATAGTGGAATCATTCTCCCCGCTGGCGGTACTCTCGGGGTTCTTCAGATATACCCTGCTGTCCGCCCTGTTTACCTCCATATTGGCTGCGCTGATATGGAAGGTTCTGGAAATAAGCTTTGAAAGAGTGGTGTATCCAGGTGGAAAATACTAACGGGAGCGGAAGTCCCCTGCTGGGACGGAGAAAAGAGATCATCTATCTGCTGATCACCTTCCTTTTTGCGGTCTTTGCTGCCAGGTTGATATACCTGCAGGTATTCAGAAACGATTATTACCGCAAGCTGGCACTCTCAAACCGTATACGCCGGGAAAGGGTAATCGCGCCCCGGGGGCTGATAAGGGATTCAGAGGGCGAAAAACTGGTTATCGACACACCCCTTTACCAGATCAGGGTGCTTCCCCGGGAGGTCAGAGGGAATGAGGAAAGGCTTGCCCTGGCCTGCAGGTGGATGGATATCGACGGTGAGAAGCTCTCTGCCAGCCTGAAGAGATGGGAGAAGAAATATCCGGATGGCAGAGCGATGACTGCCGTGACGGACGCGGACAAGAGGCAGATATCGATCCTGATGGAGAACAGGGAGCTTTTCCCCTTCTTCAAACTCCTTACCAAGCACCGCAGGAAGTATCTACACGGCAGTACTGCCGCTCATATCCTGGGGTATGTGGGAGAGGTTACCGAGCGTGAAGTACGTTCATCCGAGGATATCCGCCCCGGAGATATAAAGGGCAGGGCGGGGGTGGAATATGTTTATGACCGGTACCTCAGGGGAAGGGATGGAATGAGGCTGGTGGAGACCAATGCCGGAGGAAAGAAACTGGGGGAGTACTACAGCTATTTCGAAGATGGGCAACTCCGGAGCAAGATCCGTCCCCATCCGCCGGTCCCGGGTAACCAGCTGTACCTTACCATAGATCTGAAGCTCCAGAGTTACGTGGATCAGGCTCTGGAGGGGAGAAGGGGAAGTATAGTAATTATGGAACCGGAAACCGGAAGGATCCTTGCCGCCTCCAGCTATCCGGCATTCGATCCCAATACCATCTCGGTCGGTATTACCGATGAGATATGGAGCGAGCTGAACGATGATCCGGAAAAGCCCCTGTTCAACAGGTCGGTGCAGGCTACCTATCCACCCGGATCAATTCATAAACTCCTGATTGCCTACATCTATCTGGAAAAAGGGTATTCCTCCCGGATGAGCGATTTCCAGTCCTGCCGCGGGAGGTATAAATTCGGTAACAGGTATTTCAAGTGCTGGAAGGAGGAGGGGCACGGCAGGCTTGAGCTGTACAACGCTATAGTCCAATCCTGCGATGTCTACTTCTATCAGATAGGGGAGACCCTTGCTGCCAATACCCTGGCCGAGGGAGGTACGGTTTTCGGAATGGGAAGAAAGACCGGGGTGGACTTGCCCGCCGAGGCCTCCGGGCTGATCCCGGACCAGGATTATTTCAACAGAAAATTCGGGAAGGGCAAATGGACCAGGGGGCACCTGCTGAACTGCTCCATAGGCCAGGGGGATATACTGGCCACCCCCATCCAGCTGGCCCTGGTAACCTCCATATTCGCCAACGGGGGCAGGATGGTTCTCCCGCATGTGGTGGACCGGATTCTGGATCAGAGCGGCAATACCGTTTACCGTGGCAGGGGGCGCCCCAGGGAGATAGGGAGGCTGGACCGGAATGCCTTCGGTTTCGTACGGAAGGCGATGGAGGGAGTGATAGACGAGAAGATGGGAACCGGCAGGTTCTCCCGCCTGGAGGGGGTGAGCTCGGCCGGAAAAACCGGCACTTCTCAGAACCCCCACGGAGAGGATCACGCCCTCTTCGTTGCGTTTGCTCCGGTCGAATCCCCGCAAATATCCATTGCAGTTGTTCTTGAGAACGCCGGGCACGGTGGGGTGGAAGCCGGCCCGCTGGCCCGGGATATAATGCAATACTATTTCAGGGAAATTGCAGCCGGAGAGGACCAGCACGCCGAAAACAGGGAAGGTAAAAAGGGCAGGATGCCAGAGGCGCTGTCTCCTGAAAGGGAGGTGCTTCAGAGGTGAACTTCTTGAAGGGAAAACACCTTGAGAATTTTGACTGGATACTCCTGCTGGTTACCCTGTCTCTGATAGGTATCGGCCTGATGAACCTCTATTCGGTCGGCTACATACCCGAGAAATTGATGAACGAGGTTAATGAGTCGGATCCCTACTACTTCTTCAACCGGCAGCTCAACTGGGCCCTTCTGGGTATTGCCGCCCTTCTCCTGGGCGCGCTGATCCCCTTCAGGTACTACGAGTTGGGCAGTTATTTCTTCTATACGGCCGGGCTTCTGATGCTGCTCTTCCTGCTGATATTCCCCGGATCAGGCGGTTCCAGCCGGTGGATAAGCTTCGGGGCGATCCGCCTTCAGCCCAGCGAGTTCATGAAGATAGCCACTATATTCCTGCTTGCCAGGTTCCTTTCCAAGAAGGAGCGAACGCCCGAATCGATAAGGGTGATAGCCCTGTCCGCCCTGATAGTGGCAGTGCCGTTCATCCTGATAATACAGCAGCCCGACCTCGGTACCGCCATAGTATTCCCGGCGATTCTGCTGGCCGTCCTTTACTGGAGGGGGCTGGATGAGGGGATTATGCTGCTCTTTCTGACCCCGGTAATAAATGCCTTCCTTACCATATACAGTAAGCATTCGATCAGCGAGGGGAACTACCCCCTCTCATTGCTGATATTCTTCCTTTTCATACTGATAATCGCGTACAGGAGGAGGGACCGTATATTCCAGAGCTCCATGCTGGTGGGTATAAACCTGCTGGTTATCCTGGCGGTCCCACACCTGCTGGGATATCTCAAGCCGTATCAGCAGAGAAGAGTTTTTGCCTTTCTAAGGCCGGAATCGGACATTCTGGGTACCGGCTGGCAGGTCTATCAGTCCAAGGTGGCTATCGGCTCCGGGGGTTTAACCGGAAAGGGTTTCCTGAAGGGTACCCAGAAGATGTTCGAATTCCTGCCGGAGCGCCACTCAGATTTCGTCTATTCAGTCCTCAGCGAAGAGACCGGATTTCTGGGGAGCATCATAGTGATTGTACTCCTGCTGATACTGGTATACCGCATTCTCAGCATTGCCACCCGGACCAGGGGGCGTTTCGCCTCGCTTGCCGCGGTAGGTATCTGCACCTACTTCGTATTTCACGCCGCAATTAATATCGGGATGACCATCGGATTGGCACCGGTGACCGGGCTCCCCCTCCCCTTTCTCAGCTACGGGGGAAGTTCCATGTTGACCAGCTGTTTCCTGGTTGGTATCGTTCTTAATTTCGGTATGAGATTCTATGAGTATTAACAGGAGATGATTTGAGAGAATATGTTGAAATGATACTGGAGAACGCCTCAGGCCAAGGGGTGGAGTGCGAGGTCTTCGCGGAGGATACCAGGGGGATCGAGCTGGAGGTGCACCGGGGAGAGGTCGAATCTATAGAGAAATTCCGGGACCGGGGCGTTGGTATAAGGGTGGCCCGGGGGCGGAGAGTCGGCTATGCCTTCACCAGCGAACTCTCCGGCGGAGCTCTGGAGAAGGCCTTGCTGGAGGCGGCCCGGTCGGCTGAGGTCAGCTCGCCGGCCCTTACCAGTGTACTGGCCGACCGGATCCCCATGGAAGCTGAACCGGGCCTTGAAGAGCCGGAACCGGCCGGGATAAGAGAGATTACAGAGAGAGTTATCGAAATGGAGGCTGAGGCGATAGATTACTCCCCGGAGGTGGTGAATACCCGCAATGCCGGCTACAGTGAGAGCTGGACCAGGGTCACGGTGGGAAGCAGCAAAGGGTTTGTCAGAGAGGAGAACAGGGGATATTGC
>WJIX01000175.1 GCA_014730075.1 bacterium
ACATCTCTGGCGCTGCCGATCCTGCCCGGAGAATTCAGGCGGGGAACAATGGTAAAGCATACCTGCCTGGCAGTGAAATTACTCCTCTTCAGGCTGGAAAGGCGCCTGACCGCGTCCAATCCCTTTCGCTCCCAGCCGGACAGAATATCCATCCCCAGGGATACCAGCACCCTGTTCTCACCGGTCAGTTCCATGTAATCGCCGAGGGTACCGAGAGCAACCAGGTCCAGGAATCTGTCCAGGGAAAAATCCAGGTTGTAGGATCCGGCAAGCCCCTGAACCAGTTTAAAAGCCACTCCCACTCCGGCCAGTTCCTCGAAGGGGTAATTCTCGCCGGGCATCTTCGGGTTGATTACCGCGTTTGCGGGAACCCTCTCGCTCACCATGTGATGATCGGTAATTACGGTCTTTACTCCCTTTTCCGACAGGAAACGCACTACTCTCCTGTCGCTTCCGCCGCAGTCAACCGAAACAACCAGCTTCAGCCCGTTCTCAACACCCTTTTTCATCACCCGCATGGAAAGTCCGTACCCATCCTTCCCTCGGTGGGGAACGAAGTAACGGACATTAGCACCCACTTCCTTCAGGAATTCGTACAGAACGGCGGTGCCGGTAACCCCGTCGGCGTCAAAATCACCGTGAATCAGGATCAGATCATTATTTTTAACGGCGGTGTTGATAAGAGATACCGCCTTCTCCATTTCATTGAACAGGAACGGGTCGTGAAGATATTCGAAACTGGGGTGCAGGTACCTATCCACAGCCTCCGGTTCATCTATCCCTCTGTTCTGCAGAAGCCTCGCCTGCACATCGGTAAGGCCGCACTCATCCCTGACCGTCCTCAGTAGCTCCCGGTCCGCCTCCGTGGTTGTCCAACTGTCCCGCAGATCAGAAATTTTCAAAAATCAACTCCCTTTCATAACTGGCATCCCCGAAACTTTGACCGGATACTTCCATAATTCATACTGGCAGAGCCGGGATATAAGCCGGATTCTGTTTCCATCAAGATGGACCGTAATCATTTATCTAGGGCCGCCGTTTCCGGAGGCCACTATCGACCTACCCGAGAGTCAAGCGAAGCGGGCAGCTTCTCCTCTTCTATTTGGTCTTTCTCCAGGTGGGGTTTACCTGCAGCTGCCGTCACCGGCCGCTGAGGTGAGCTCTTACCTCACCGTCTCACCCTTACCCTTTACTGGGCGGTATATTTTCTGTGGCACTTTCCTTGAATCACTTCACTGGGAGTTACCCAGCACCCTGCCCTGTGGAGTCCGGACTTTCCTCAAACGGCTATGCCGCTTGCGATTACGCACCTGGCTCTGCCCTCTCACCTTATCACAGCCACAGAGATAAAATAACAAAGTGTACAGTTAAGGTCAAAAAAGTAAATTATTTACTATCGCCCCTCTTTCTCATCACATCCCTGGCCAGTTTATCAGCCACTTTGTTCTTATCTCTTCCGATATGATGAAACTCACACCTGGAAAACCTGCAGGCGAGCTGCCGGGCCCTGTCGGCCAGCTCGCGCAGATGCTTCGATTTAATACGGTAATCCCCGTTCATCTGATTTACTACCAGCTGGCTGTCCAGCTTCAGAAATACCTTATCTGCCCCCAGCTCAAGTGCCAGCTCCATCGCCATAATCAGGGCACGGTACTCCGCCACGTTATTGGTTGTCCTGCCAAGCTTCTTCGCCCGGCTGATCAACTCCTCTCCGGAGGGAAGGTACGCCACCGCAGCCGCCGAGGAGGGCCCGGGGTTTCCCCTGGAAGCCCCGTCACAGTATATGGTAAGATACTCCGCTTTTATACCTGAGAGATTCTCAACCGGCATCGGCTTCAACTTCCCGATACGGTCCATCACCGCAGACAGGTCCTTCTCTATATCAGTATAATTACCGTACCCGGCTCGCACCCGCGCCTTTTCCGCTACAGCCCCTTCAGCCAGTGCCGCTATGAAAGTGGCAAGCTTCCTATTCACTCTTCACCATCTTCCGCAGCTTCGTAGTAGACCAGTATCCTGCCGCAATTCTCGCATCTTATGATCTTATCGTTCTTCTTCACCTCATGGCATATCTGGGGGGGGACCTTGGAGAAACAGCCCTGGCATATTTCGTTCTTCAGATTAGCCACACCTGAATCACCCTTGGCGTCCAGTACCCTGCTGTACTGCTTTCTTACCCTCTCGGAGATATGAGGAAGGACTCTCAGTTTTTCATCCTCGATTATGGATAATCGTTCGCGGCTCTGACGGATCTCCTCTTCCAGCTCGCTCTTCTTCTCGATGAGTCCCCTCTTCTCATCTTCTATCTCATTTCTGAACTTATCCAGCTCCTCATTAATTTTGTCTATCTTCTCCAGATCGAAGAGCATCTTCTCCTCATGCTGATCGAGGTTCTTCTGAAGATATGCCAGCTCGTGCTCCCAGGCCCGGTAAGCGGTATTTGTTGCAATCTTGCTTTCCTCGATCTTCTTCTGCCTTATCTTATCCAGCTCGCTGTCTATGACACCCTTGAGGTGCCGTTTTTCCTTTTCAAGCTCCTCCAATTTCTGCTCTTTCTCCTTAACCTGCTGATCCATTTCCGCGAGTTTCCTGTCGATCACCTCTATTCTGGCAGGATTCCTCCCCAGTACTGCCATATTCTCCTTTATGGCCATATCCTTCTTGACCAGCCTGATCAAATGCTTGATATCCTCTTTAACATCCTCCATATTCTTAAACCCCCGTAGGCAATAAAAAACGCTTCCCCGAAAGGAAGCGTTTTTAAACACACCGAGTTGCTTCAGGTGTTTTGCACCTTTCTCCGAACAACAACTGATTGTACCTAAAAATTAAATTCAATTTCAATCCCCGGTCTTCCAACCGACATAATATGAATCCTTCATACTAATATAGCCATGGAATAATGGTCAACATCTTTCTTGAATCTTTTTCGAGGGATTTAATTCCGCTAATCTCAGAGGCCGTATCTGCTGATCCATCTCCTTGCGTATTCACCGTAAACGGTTTCGGAAAGGGCGGTGATCTCATCCCGGTACTGCTCTACCAGATAAGACCGGAAGAGCTCCGGCATCCTGACCGGCAGCCCCCGGTTGGCTTTTATGTCCGGAAGAGAGAAGGAGTCAATATCTTCAGCACCGAGGAAACTCAGAATGTCGCTGAAAAAAAGGCCGGGATCTTCGCTTAGGTCATCGAAGAAACCCAGATGCACTTCACTGAAATAGTCCTTCCAGATCGATGCCGTTTCAAGATAAGGCACCCATTCATCTCTGATGCGATCGAACGCCTGATAGAATTCCCTCTCGGGCACCTCCCGGAAACTCCTCCCTCGGTGCCGCAGAAGATTCATTCTCACCTTCGACCAGGTCCTGGCCACAGGATCGCGGATAATTATTATTATCTTTATCGAACTGTTATATTCCGCAATTTCCCGTACCGCCGGTTCGGGGAGATGGTAATACAGGGGACTGATATCACCGGTAATAAGGTCTTCCCCGTTCTCGAAAAGGGAGTGATACCAGAGCCTGCTCCTTCTTCCGAAGGCATACCTGAGGTACCATCCAACCTCAGAAGGAGGGACTCTGCCCAGAACAGCCTTTGCCACATACCTGAGCAGGCTCTTTCTGATATGCCGGTAGTGCCAGTGGCCTGATAAGATTACGCCGGTGGCTGAATGGCCCGGTATCAGGTTCCCCTCGTTCCAGTACCGGATCTCCTTCTGGGGAACCATATGAAACTCCGGGTGGGAATCGAGAAACAGATATAGAGATGAAGTTGCGGTCCTCTCCGGCCCGATACAGATAAAATCAGGTTTCCGTGAGTTATTCATACCACTTGCCCATCCGTTCTCACTGATCACTCTCCCCTGTACCGCTCCAGAGCATTTCAATGAAGTGATCCGGCAGAGTGGAACGCTTTATCAGGCTGACCACGACAATTACCACCAGGCTGACCAGAGAGCCGGCTATGAAACCGTGAATCCCGAATGGCTTTTTCAGGTATGTCCAGATAAGAGCGGTCAGGGCACCGGCAGCCATGGAGGAAAAAGCCCCCACCCTGCTGGCCCCTTTCCAGTAAAGGCCGAATACCAGGGGCCAGAGATTGGTGGAAGCAATAACCGCCCATGAAAATCCGGTCAGCACCAGGATCAGAGCTGGAGGCCTGAGCGCTATAAGAAGCGCGATTATACCCACTACCACGCTGACTATTCTGTTGGCTCTTATCTCCTGTGCCCCGGTCATCTCCCTGTTCAAGCCTCTGATATAAACGTCTCTTACCAGCGAACTTGATACTATCATCAGTACTCCCGCGAAAGTCGACATCCCAGCCGCAACCACCCCCGCCAGCAGGACGGCGGCGCCCAGGGGGGAAAGCACCAGGCTGGAGAGCTTCGGTATTGCCAGGTCAGGATTTTCAAGAGGGGGCAGCAGGACTCTGGAGAGAGCCCCGTTGAGATAAGGCAAAACGGCAATGGCCGCTCCCACCGTAACAATAACCGTTCCCAGCCTGAAGGTCTTCTCATTCTTGATCGAATAGAAACGTATTACCAGCTGAGGCATCCCCCATACTCCCAGACTGACCACCAGGCAGAAGCTTATCAGGCCGGCCCATCCCCATACACCAGGGGTGGTAACGAATTCGCTCCCCACGGACTGGAGCTTGAGCATCCCCTCACTTAAGCCTCCAACCGCTGAAACAGTCCTCCAGGTCAGCAGTATAAGGCTGAAAATCATAACCCAGGCCTGGATGAATCCGGTCCAGACTACCGCGCTGTAACCTCCAAGGGTCACATACACGATGATCACCAGTCCCGATATCAGGACACCACCCCAGTAGGGCAGATCCATCAGGACTTCGAACGAGTGGGCCATACCCTTGACCACGCTGACGTTATAAATTATCAGAAAGAGAAAGATCACCATCGAAGAGAAAATCCCCGCCTCCGGTGAGTTGAACCTCCTGGCGAAGAAACCTGAAATGGTATTGACCTTCATTCTTTCGGTAAAACGGCGGACTCTCCTCCCCATCACTATCCAGCAGAGGGTACACCCCACCGCGACATTTACAGCCCCTATCCAGACAGTACCCATACCGAACTTGTATCCGAATCCGCCCCCGCCTATTATCAGCACCGAACTGAAATAAACCGCAATAAAGGAAAGTGCGGTGACCCAGGGCCCAATCTCCCTCCCCCCTATTACAAAATCGTCCGCGGTGATATTCTTCCGGGCGCTCCAGATTCCTATTCCAATAAGTATCCCCACGTACAGAATCATTATTACTATTGAAGCTGAAAGAATTGTCAAGAGCTCTCCCCCTTCCCGTTTCTACCCTTCCTGAGGTCATTCAGCGCCCATAGGACAGATGCCAGGATACTCAGCGCAATTACTATGAATGAAGTAAATGTCAGCCATGGAAAATTAAATGGTCCCATCCAATACCTTCCTTTCTAATACTTGAAGTAGAACTGGCACCGCAGGAAATCCGCCGGGTCAGCATCCTCGAAGTAGTAATTACCCGGATAGAAGCGTTCCCAGAGAAGATGGCCGCTCAGATACTCGCTGTAGCTCCAGCTGAATTTCAAAATGGACAGCAGGCCCCGGTCGCTTCCGCCGGTTACCACCGGGGAGAGATGGGGATTGTCAATGGGGGGTTTTTCCGGCGCGGTCATGTAGAAAAGCGACGCTTTCAGGCTGGTACTGCCGCTCGGTTTGATGGCAAGATTGATATCCGCCGAGGCCAGGTTCTCCCAGTAGGCCACTCCCCTGCCCAGCGAAGCCAGGGTATATATGTAGAGGTCGCTCCACTTGGGCCACCGGCTGTACAGCGGGTTCCAGCCCTCGAACTTCCCCGTTTCCGGATCGTCGCCCGAGAGATAGATAATGCCAGCTCCCAATCGGGGTTCCAGGAAGACCGGAAAACTGTAACCGGTATGGGCATACCCTCCCATCGCCATCCTGTCCGCTTCCATCATATCTCCGAACTGTAATGCGAACTCGGCTGCGTAATTGCCAGCCCCGCCGTATTCACCGCTTATCCTTCCTCCTGCGGTGTGAATGTCGTCTCTGATATCGTCATCCCTCTCCTCCGCCTTGTAGAAATAGTAACCTTCTATCTTTAAATTATCGAAACTCTCATCGATATAGTACAATCCTCCGCCTGCCTCGTCCCTCTCTATCAGATTCTTGTGCTGCGAATTCAGTACTGGAAGATACCGGTCCCAGTAAGGATCTGAGAAGATATGAAACTCAACTGCCCTCTCGCCCAGGTCTGCGCTGAGTCGAAGAGCGTTGAAATAAATAGTCCTGGAGCCGTCCAGGGGGCTGCCGTCCATCATAAGGAACCCTTCACCGTACCTTATATTCTGTCTTCCCACCTTCAGGCTAAACGGGGACCCGGCTATCCGGTCAGCGGATATATAGAGGGTTTCGAATACCAGTTCATCGATCTCGAAATCTTCATCCTCGTAACCCCTGGTGGATTTGAACCAGTGCCTGTGCTCGTTGTTTATCTGCGCGTGGATCCCCCACCCGCTGCTGTGGTTCCATCTTCCCCAGAGTTGAGAACGGACCCTTATGTAGTTCCAGTGGTCCGCCCCTTCCTCATTGAGGTCGAATCCATTCCTGATATAGCTTTGCCTTAACCTCTCCCTGAATCCGAATCTGAATCCCTCTTCCCCATCC
>WJIX01000176.1 GCA_014730075.1 bacterium
ACCATATTCAGAAGAAGCAGTGGGAAGCGGCTGTTAATCCGAACGAAAAAGACCGGGCCAGCTTCTTCAACGAGAATTTCGTCCCGGTCGAAACCATGGGAGAGCTTTCCCTGCTCGGCGGCGAAACCGAGATTGCCGGGGGAGTAAGAGTGATACCTACTGACGGTCACACCCCCGGCCACCAGGTGGTACTGGCGGATACTGGAGAGGATGTCCTGCTCTACTGCGGTGACCTGGTTCCCCTGGCCTCCCACGTAAACCTGCCGTATATAATGGCATACGATCATTTTCCTCTTACTACCCTGGAGGAGAAGAAGAGAATACTGGGAAGGGCCGCCGATGAGGACTGGATCCTGGTCTTCGAGCACGATCCCGAGATTCCCGCCTGCAGAATCAGAAGAAATGACAGGGGAAGATTCGAGATAAGCGAAACGGTCGGCCTGGAGTGAATTTGATTGATGACGCCGAGTTAATGGAGAGAACGGCCGCCGGGGACAGCGAGGCCTTCAGCCTGATAGTGGAGCGTTACAGCGGGCAGATGTACAACTTCTTCATACGCTCTACCGGCAGCAGGGAGGACGCTGAGGACCTGCTCCAGAATCTCTTTCTCGCCCTCTACAGGAGCGCCCGCCGCTACAGAAAAACAGCTTCCTTCAGGACATATATTTACAGGATAGCGTCGAATATGCTGGTGAGTCACTACCGCCGAAGCAGAAAACTGCTCTCGGTGGACAGTGGAGATGAGGATAAGAAGGGGATCGATCTGCCCGACCATTCTGCTGCCGCGGACCCGGAGCGGAGTACCCGCCTCTCACAGCTGGAAGAAGGTTTCAGCAGGGCCCTGGCAGATCTTCCGGTTGAAACTGCCGCCGCCCTTGAGCTCAGGGTAAAGAGTGGTTTTTCCTACCGTGAGATAGCGGAGATTATGGATAAATCGCTCCCGGCGGTGGAGTCCATGATATTCAGGGGCAGAAAGTTCCTTGCCGAAAGGATGAGGGAGTTCAGAGATGATCCCGGAGAATAAAAAAATATATTTTTCCCGCAAGTTTTCCGCCGCTATTGCGTTTATTAATAACAGAAGGAGATAGTATGGATTGTCTTGATTATCAGAAATTGATCTCCAGGTGGCTCGACGGCGAGATATCTGAGTCTCAGCTCAGAGAGCTGAATGAGCACCTGGAGAACTGCCGCGAGTGCAGGGAGCTCAAGTCCGAGCTTACCATGGTCCACCGGATTCACAGTGAACTTCCGGATGAACCTGTACCGGATAAGGTGCTCTCCGGATATCCTTTTGATGACCTTCAAAAGAGAACTTCCGGAATTACCGGGATTCTGCGCAACGCGGCGGTAGCGGCAGCGATGGCTGGCGTTATACTGGGAGGAGTTTTCGTAGGCGGCTTCCTCGCCGAGAGGTCTTTTTCATACAGCGACACTGAAAGCCAGGACCCTCTCAACCTGGAATACCTCTACGCGGTCCCCCCGGGTTCGACCGGCGACATCCTGCTAGAAGCGATGGAAGATGGTGAGTGAGCATGAAGAATAAGAGGCTTGCCATATTTCTGATAATATCCCTTGCCTTCAACATGGCCGTTCTGGGCGTTTTCCTGGCGCACTGGTTAAGAGAAGATTCCGGTGGGGAGAGCTACTGTGATCCCCAACAGTGCAGGACTTTTGCCCGGAGATTCGGTCTCAATCCTCCCACGGCTGAGCGTTTCTCCACAGAGATGAGCAGGTTCAGGAAGGATGAAAGAAAACTGAGGGCAGGTATATCGGAATCGAGAATGGAGCTGATGGAGCTTTTACAATCTCCGGAGCCCGATTCGGAGATAATCGACCGTAAGGTTGAAGAGATATCGGAGCTTCAGGGAGAGCTGGAAAAGATCATGGTCAGACGTCTCCTTCGTGTAAATTCGGTTCTTAGTGATTCT
Source organism: bacterium (assembly GCA_014730075.1). GTDB lineage: Bacteria > Krumholzibacteriota > Krumholzibacteriia > Krumholzibacteriales > WJIX01 > WJIX01. The sequence goes on from WJIX01000176.1 coordinate 1,929, forward strand.
GAGAAAGTAAGGTTTCATAGGATTCTGAGGCGCAGGATGTGCCGGGATAGACCGCCGCATCCGCCATTTTTGGAAAGAGGAGGAAATTGTGAAGAATTATAGGATTTTTGTTATGGCCCTGTTCGTGTTGGTAATGATGGCAGTAGCAGCCCCGGTGACCGCTCTTACACCGGATGATTGCAGTGCCGGGTCGGCCGAATGCTCTCCGGGCTGTCATGCCGGTGAAAAAGAGCACGGATCTGAATGCGGCTGCGATCTGGATCTTAACGATGAGCAGAAGGATAAGCTGCATAAGCTCAAGATCGAGTATGAAAAGGATATGATCGATATGAAGGCGGAGCTGAAGAAGCTGGAGCTGGGGATGAAAGAGGAGATGATGAAGGAGAGTCCGGATAAGAACAGCATGATGAAACATGTCGACAGAGTCTTCGAGATAAGGGGCAAGATGAAGAAAGGTTGGCTGGATATGGTGTTCGATGCCAAAAAGATAGTGCCGGCCGACAAGTGGAAGGGATTCATAAGGTGCCAGATGATGCACAGGAGGCATCCATGGGAATATGCCAGAGCCCGCAGGGCAAGGATGATGAAAGATCACGGTTGCGGAGCCCATACCGGTATGAAAAAGGGCTGCGGGGATCATCGCGGGATGGAGATGAAGCACAGATGCGGAGGATAGTTTAGAGCTTAAAGTCGCGGGGCGTACATGGCCCCGCTGAATTGCCGGGCGGGGAGCCGACTGATTCTTCCCGCCCTTTTATTATCACCTGTTTGTCAACCGCTGCTTCACTGGAGGTAAGCTTTCAGCCGCCGGGCCCCTTCCCGCAGGTTGTCCATCGAATTGGCATATGATATTCTAAGATACCCTTCTCCCCTGTCGCCGAAGTCAATCCCGGGGGCCAGGGCTACGCCCGCGTTCTCCAGTATATCGAATGCCAGCCTGTAGGAATCCTTATCTATATGGCCGGCGTTTACGAATATGTAGAATGCGCCTCTCGGTTCCACTTCGCTCTCCAGCCCCATCTCTGACAACTCCTCAAGCATGAACTTTCTTCTGGAATCGTACCTCTTTTTCATTTCCTCGATTTCGGGGTGATTGCCGCTGAGCGCCTCGATCCCTCCCCTCTGTACGAAGGGGTTGGGCGATATAAAGAGGTTCTGAAGTATTATATGGGTTTCACGGGCAGCCTTCGAAGGGGTTGCCGCATAACCGAGCCTCCATCCGGTCATGGCGAAGAGCTTTGAAAAGCCATTGAGAACAAATGCCTTATCCGTAAACTCCAGAGCGGAATGTTCCTGTTCCCCGTATACCAGCCCATGGTATATCTCGTCGCTGATTACCGGAATGCCGGTAGTGCATATAGCCTCAAGGTCGCCGGGCGGCATCACCGTACCAGCCGGATTGGAAGGTGAATTGATGATCACTCCCCTGGTCCTGCCGGTTCTCGCCTTTTCCAGCTGTTCCGGTTTCAGATGGAACCCATCTTCCGCCCTGGTCCTTATCAGTCTGGGAACACCCCCCAGGTGCCTGATGAAGTTCGGATAGCAGGGGTAATAGGGATCAGATATAATGATTTCATCTCCCGGCTGCTCTATCAGGGTGGATAGCACCGCCAGCAGGGCGCAGGATACTCCCATGGTAACAAATATCCGGTCTGGCGAGATATCCACTCCGTACTTCTTCGCGCTGTAACGGGATATCTCCTTTCTGAGCTCCGGGAGACCGCGGCTGTCGGTATAATGGGTCTCGCCTCCCCTGAGAGAACTGACCGCCGCCTCCACAATTGCCGGCGGAGTGTCGAAGTCCGGTTCTCCTATCTCCATGTGTACTATAGATTTTCCCTTTTCTTCCAGCTCCATGGCCCGTTCCAGAACATCCATGACCAGAAAAGGGGTGATCTCTGCTGATTTCCTGTTCATCATGACACCTTTCCGTATGAGCTACCCGGTGAGAATACCGTTATCAGGTCGAAAAATCAAAAATAAAATCAAATAACCGGCCTCTTCGGCCGGCAGGATTAGTGCCGCTCACGCATGAACGCCACACTCCAGTGCCTGCCTGTACGGCCCCGGTCGCGCCGGTGAGAGAAACAGGACTCCCGATCGCAGGAGGTGCATACCGGAGAGCTGAATATATTTCCCTGGGGAATTCCCTCTTTCGTCAGCTGGTGACGGACGGCACCGGGAAGATCCAGGAAGAATTCCCCCTCCCGCTCTGAAACCACCTCGCTGGAAAATTCAGAGGCGATCCGGCCGTTTATCCGGTAGCATCGCCGGCATATCGCCGGGCCGGTCACCGCGACTGACAGTGGGGGGGATATCCTGAATTCAGTTCTCAGCCTCTCCATCGCTGTAGGAATGATCCCGGCAGCCGCCCCCTTTCTTCCCACGTGAAGTGCCGCCAGGACATCTTCAGGGGGTGAGTAGATGAATACCGGGCAGCAGTCCGCGGTGCTTATGGCAAGGCCTGTATTCTCTGAGCTGGTTATAAACCCATCCGTTCCGCGGTAACTCCCTCCCCGGCTGACTGTTCTTATCCCGGAGCCGTGAATCTGTTCACACTCGGCAAGAGATCTTTTCTCCATCCCGATCCATTCCATTATCAGATCCCGGTTCCGCCTGACCGGTCCTGTGGTATCCCCGGTGGAAGTACTGATATTGAGGGAATCAAAAGGGGGCTTGCTGAATCCGCCATTTCTGGAGAAGAAGTATATATGAAGGCGGGGTGCTATTACCTCCAGTGCGGGAAATATGCCCACCTTCAGCCCGGATTTCTCAATCCAAATCATCAGCGGAGCCCGGCCCTAACGCTTTCCTCCGGAGCTTCTCGATTTCCGGGATGAGCTCCTGCTGGATTTGCTGCTTCCTGAAGACCTTGAACTGCTGCGGCTTCTGGTGGAACTCGACCTACTTCTTGAAGATGAGGAGCTGGACCTGGTTGAGGAAGATCT
>WJIX01000177.1 GCA_014730075.1 bacterium
GGTATACTGCTGGTAATCGGTATGGTCAATCTCTCCGGTAAACCTGGGATCTCCGGGGGCCCCTGACTGAGCAAAGGCCGGTACATCCGGAGTGGAGAAGTTACCGGCCCGCCTGGCTGCAATAGAGCCGTGAAATCCAAGCTTATCAGTACCACCCTTCAATCTCATGCCGGCTGACTTTTCCCGGTTGACTGAGCTGTACCTGGTCATCAGCCTACCTCCCCAGTGAGTGCCTTCCGGATTGCCGAACTGTGGTTTCAGCGGGATCAGGTTAACCGCCCCACCTATTGCGTCTGAGCCGTAAAGTAGGCTGGAAGCGCCCTTTATCAGTTCGATGCGTTCGAAGTTGAACGGGTCGATATTGGGCGCGTGCCTTTCACCGTACTGCTGGTACTCCTGGCTTACTCCATCCGCCAGAATCCTGATCCTTTCACCGGTGTGGCCCCTTATCACCGGTTTTCCGGATACCCCCCCGGTGGACATATTGGTAACCCCTGGAATGTTCTCTATGGTCTTCCCCAGAGATGCAGTCTGCAGCCTCAGCTTGTCACGTCCTCCTATGTAGCTGATGTCCAGGGGTGATTTCATCGGGTCGGAAGCTATGGGAGAACCGGTGACTACCACCGGTTCCAGCTCGAATACCGATTGCTCCAGGATAAATTCCAGCCTGTTTTCGGCGCCCGGTTCAATCTTTACCAGCCTGGACTGCCCCCTGTATCCGACGTAGGAAACAGATATCCGGTAACTCCCCGGGTTGAGGCCGGCAAGTTCGAAGGTCCCGTCCTTCAGGCTCATGGTGCCTATCTCCAGCCCTTCCACCACGATATTGGCGTAGGATAACGGTTCTCCCTCCCTGTTTCTGACCGCTCCCGATATGGAGCCGTCAGCGGCGGCTCCCTCCACCCGGCATATCATCAAAAAGACACACAAAGTCAGCCAGGCGATATATATTCCAATCAGTTTAATTCTACTATTTCGCAATTGATACCTCCCATTTTCAGCGGTATACAGCGGCAGGGCCGTTGATGGTCTGCCTGTGCCGGCTGATACTCAAATCCTCTTCGGTCAGGAATTGTTTTTGAATATATCAGGAGGTGGGAGGTGCTCTGGGAAGCAGAAGCCGCAGGGGGCTTTTGGCGATGAAAATTTCAATCACCGGATCTGAATTCCGGCTGATTTCGATCGGGGGATCTATTCCTGGGCCGCAATCAAGATGCTCGATCTTCGATTTGGACAGGAAGTCGCAGGCGGGGCAGTGCTTGTAACTGGTCTCCAGGGTTGGGTATAACTGGTGACGCGTGTTCTTATTATCTCTCTGGTTATCGCCGTATTGGTAATGTCCGGTCAGGGCGCACTGCTTCCTGGGGCAGTCTATAACTCTCAACGATGGTCCGGTATGCAGAAGGTGAATAGATCCGCAGAGGCAGAACATCCATACGGCCATAACTGCGGCCAGGATGCCGGTTGTTCCGGAAGAGGACATGCGGGTATATTTCTCAGTCAAGCCCGGCATTAATACTCAAACCTCTCTGATCAGTTGATAGGATAGCTGCATACGATTATAACCCGGGGCAGCCGGAATTTCAATAAATTTCAACCCCGGCCCTGCCAGTAAGCCGGACCCTGGAACTAATCGCGATCCAGGGAGTACTTCAGGCCCGCCATGAATTCCCTCCCCGGCATCCCGTAGAGCCCGGCACTACCTCCGGGCAGGTCCGTGAATACGGCGTAATCTTCGTTGAAGATGTTTTCCAGGGAGGCAAAGGCGGTTAGACCTTCTCCGATTTCAAGATCCGCGTACAGGTCGAAGATATTGTATGACGAAATGGGGTTTTCCCGGTTATCAGCGGCGAAATAGTCATCCACTCTCTGGCCGGATATCTTTACCGTGGATATTTCAGTGTTCCACCTGAGCGACAGGTCGAATTTTCTTCCCGGGCGGCCGCGTGTATAATCTCCGGGATCGAGAAGTGAAACCGACACCCTGCCCAGGAGCGACCGGTGCCAGCTCCCCGATAACGAAAACTCCATCCCGTTGAATGTAAGCTCGCCTGTGTTATCGAATATGTACATGGGGGGAGGGGATGGTGCGGGGACTGTCTCGATGAAATTATCTCCATCTATCCTGAATACTGTCAGGTCGGCTTTCAGGCGGGAGCCTATATCCTGCCTGATTCCCAGCTCATAATTCCATACTGTTTCCGCTTCCAGCTCCCGGTTGGAGGGCGGGAACATGTACAGTTCATTGATCTGGGGCGAGCGGAATCCGTTCGATACCAGAGCTCTTATAGATCCTCCCTTCCAGGTCCGGACGGTCACCCCTGCCGTGGGGCTGACCTGCGAGCCTGAAACTTCGTCCTGGTTGTATCTTACCGATCCTGAAAGGTACATCGTTTTCCATGGTGACAGTTCCAGCCCGGTGTACAGGCCATAGTCGTACTTACTCCAGGATGATCCGGGCTGGTACGGCAGCTCGCCCTGTTGATACCTGTAGTCCGCGCCGCCGCTTAGCTCCAACCAGGGAAGGAATCGTCCTGCTGCATGCAGAAGAAGACCGTCGGTAGCGTCGCGGGAGTGCCATCCGTCTGAGAACCGGTGTTCCCCGAAATTACGGTAGTACCTGGCGCTGTAGCTGAGAGAACTTCCCTCCTTCCTGAAGTGGATATCAGCACTTCCCCTGCGGTAGTCATTCCAGGTTTCGCTGGGATAGGGAGATGATATAATTGCCGGTTCCTGCTTGAATCCGTCGAAGATCTTTCCCGATGCGGTTATTTCAGAGTCCTCTCCCAGGTAAATACCGCCTCTTGCTATGATGTCATTTCCGCGGTAGGAAGAGTTGCCTGTGTGGCCGTCAGATTCGCGGTAATCAATACTGGCTGAACCGAAGAACCTGCCGCTGCTGAAACCGGCCCGGGCACTGGTAACTGCTGTCTGGTTGCTGCCGCCGGCGGTTTTCATATCAAGCTCCAGCCCGGATGATGTTCTCCTCGGTATTATATTCAGGACTCCCCCCATAGCCCCGGAGCCGTACATGGTGGATGAAGGCCCCCTGATAACTTCAACCCGCTGGACGTCATGCATAAGGAATGAATGCGTGACGGTACAACCGAACAGCCCCATATTCTCAGGCTTGCCGTCGATCAGAACCAGAGATTTTCTTCCCCTTGAGCCGAGCCCCCTGATATTTACGTCATTTCTTCCGAATCCGCCGGTTTTCTGGATAAACACTCCCGGGAGATCGCCTGCTATGCCGGTTGATGAATTGGCAGTGGAAAGCTCTATATCAGACGCGGTAATAAGGCTTACCGAAAGCGGAAGAGTCTCTACCGGTACTGAAATCCGTTTGGCGGTAACTACAATCTCTTCGATTTCGTAGCAGACCAGGGAATCCCTGCCTGACTTCGCCATGGCCTGGTTATCCGCCCTCGGTGAAGCGGAAAGCATGATTTCCAGAAGCGGTATCAATAATATCAGGGCCAGGGTTTTTATCTCTAAAGTGCTGTTCAATGTCATTTCATTCCTCTCTTTCCGATACCGGATTTCATCTAAAACAATTACGTGCTACATTATAAATATTCGTGCTACTTTATTCAAGATAAATTCTGCCCGGCGCTCAGGAGAGTTGAAACAGTTGAAGGGGATGCTCAGAATTGATCGGTGATTACATATTGAGATAGGGGTTGCCTGTTTCTTCTCTGGCAACAGTTGTCTCCGGTCCGTGCCCGCAGCAGACCCTGGTATTGCCGGGAAGGGTAAGGATCTGTTCTCTGATAGATTTAATGAGCTGCTCAAAGTTGCCGCCATGGAGGTCGGTCCTTCCTATTGAGCCGGCAAAGAGTGAATCCCCTGCCATCACTGCGCCGTTGAATACCAGGCAAATCCCGCCGGGTGAATGGCCCGGGGTATGCCGGACTTCGCCCTCTACATTGCCGGCGCGGACAGTGTCGCCGTGGGAAATGGTCCGGTCCACTCCCGGATTTTCAATATTCCCCAGTCCCCACATGGGGGCTACCTCCACTGAATGGCTGATGATTTCAACAGCTTCGGGATGGACCGCCAGTCCTATTCCATATTCTCTTTTCAGATCGGCCACTGCTGCTATATGGTCACTGTGCCCGTGGGTGCAGATTATCTCTACAGGTTGCAGCCCCAGCTCCGATATCTTCTTCTTTATCAGGCCGGGGTCACCGCCTGGATCTATGATCAGGGTTTTACCTGTTTCCGGGCAGGACACCAGGTAATTATTCGTTCCCAGCGGTCCTACTACATTCCTCACTATATCGGGTGTTTCAATCGGCATGGCGGTAGATCCTAAAAGTGACGGGTAATGGTCAAAGCAAGGGTGATACCCTTGTATCGAAGGTCGAAATTGGCGTCATGAATTTCGAATTTGCTCTGGGCCATCTGATACCTCGCCTCGAAACTGGCGCTCTGCCGGTTGGTAATGAAATAGATCAGCCCTATTTCGGCGTGCATTCCTTCTTCCAGGCTTGTTTCAGAGAGTGATTCCCCGCTGCCGCTGTAGGGCACTCCTTCGTTGTAGAGTTCTGTTTCCAGATCCACTACCGGCACGGCTGCTGAGAAGCCTCCTCCGAAATAGGGGACCAGTTTCTTAACATCCTGTTTGGTCATGTAATATTTAAGGCCCAGGTCTAGCGAAAAAAGGTATATTGAGAGTTTTCTGTTCATATCCAGGGCCAGAGGGGGCTCCGTCCTGGATACGTAGAAACCGCCAGCCTCCAGATTGAAATATGAAAAGTTTGCTGCCGCGGTAAAGAATATCTGGGGCGCCAGAAAATGCTCGAAACCTGCTTTCATGTATGGAGAGGTCCCTATTTCTCCAAATGGATTATAGCCGCCCCGCTGGCTGGCCCATTGGTCCAGGTGATCGGTCAGGGCCATAGCTTCCGGCCCGTCTATGAATCCGAAGCTGAGGCTGATAGACCGAAGCGGCACCGGGCCGTAGAATTTTCGGTCTTTAAACAGCCGCTGAGCTGAAGCAGCTCCGAAGCATAATAAGATGAATGAGAAAACAACTACCCCGGAAGTAATCTTTTTCATATCTCTCCATTCGTTCTATAGGGGCCTGTTCAAAGATAAATATCCGCTCTGGTTTTGTCAAATTCATAAGTTTACGCAAATTATCGGTTCGGTACCATGCAGAGGAATTTGAGTTTTCCCTCCCCGGTATTGATGAAGGAATGTTCTTTCCCGCCGGGTACAAAGATGAAGAATCCGGCCGAAAAATCCCTCTCCTCATTTTCGAACTGCAGTTTGCCCTCACCCTCAAGTATATATACTTCATGTTCCCAGGAGTGGGCATGGAAGGGAGAGCAGCCGCCCTGTCCCACTTCGAACAGCCTCATGGCGAAATTGGGCGCTCCATCCTTTTCTGATATGAGCCACCTTACCGAAACATTTTCTGCTCCTTCGGCCTCAACCTCTTCGGAATCTATATTTATCGCTCTGTCAATCTTCAGCTCTGCCATATCATACTCCCTTAAAAAATTACATTTACTATACCTGATATTAATATAACAGGGGCTGGAATGACAGCACAAACTCTCTGTTCCCTGTTCCGTACCGTGTTGCAGCATGGGGATTTCAGCTTGATAGCCGGTATTTTGCCGGGGTATAATATAGACTGCCGCAGAGGGGACCGCTCACGGGACTGTAAAAAGGAGGGAGAAATAGTAATGGAGATAAAGATCAATGATAAGGGAGGGTTCAGCATGTCCGCGGATAAAGTAAGCGACCTTGGAAATATCGTCGGAATGTCTGCAAAGCGTTCATTGGCCAAACTGGTAGTCGGTATAGTTCTGATAGTAATTCTGGGAAGTATCGGAGCGGTTATAAGGGGCGTGCCCGGGGCGGTAACCGGCGCCATTATCGCCCTGATTCTCAGCTTCGGGCTGGTAATCAACCAGGAATACGAGAGGGCGCTGGTATTCAGGCTGGGTTCCTTCTCCCGGGTCCTGGGGCCTGGGCTCAAGCTGGTGATACCGTTCCTGGAGTGGGTAACCAAGGTGGATTACAGGGTTAGATCAGAGAATGTCACACCCCAGAAGGTGCTTACCAGGGATAACGTTACCGTTACTGTGGATGCCATTGTCTACTATAAGGTAAAGAAGGAGGACCAGGAGCTTGCCAAGGCGATACTGGAGGTCAAGGATTATAACGAGGTAACTATCAGGTACGCGCAGACCAAGTTGAGGGACCTGGTCGGATCGAAGGAGCTGGACGAGATACTTCAGAGAAGGGAAGAGGTGGCCAAGGAGCTGGAGGAATCTCTGGACCTGGCAACCAACGATTTCGGGATCAAGATTATAGATGTGGAGCTTCAGGATGTTTCGATAGCAGAGGAGATGGAGCGTGCGATAGCCGCTCAGGCAGAGGCGGAAAGGAATAGAAGGGCCAAGATAAAGGAGGCTAAGGGAGAGCTCCAGGCGGCTATCGAAATGAGAGCTGCCGCGGACATCCTGGGGAAACGGGGTTATCAGCTCAGAACGCTTGAGACACTGGATAAGATAGCGCAGGAAAATGCCACTATTGTAGCGGTTCCAGCTGAACTGATGCCAAGCCGGGAATCTGAAGAGGGGGAGTCGCCTGTTGGTGATCTGGTCAGGAAGATGATAGAGAATATTGATTACGAGGAAATCCTTTCCAGAAAGGATGATATTTTCTGAGACTGGTACAAAAACCGGCGCTATGGGGAGAAGAAAAGCTATATATATTCATTTATATAGTACTGGGGGTTCTGTACCTGTATTTTTCATTTATACTGCCGGCGCTGGAGGATGGGGCTGGGGCCGCCCGGAGAAGTTTCTTCGGTTTTTCACAGCTTTATCTCATGGGGATATATCCCGCCCTGGCTACTGTTTTTATTCCCCTGTTGCTGCTAATTATTCCATCCGGACTGCCGAAGGTGATATTCTCCCGTCTTAGAGATTTTTCCTCCCTGGTATATAAAAGGCGATACCTTAGCATTCTGATACCGGTCCTGGCTGCTATCCTGTTTTTTGCCTTCCGTAATGAATTCCTGAATTATGACGGACGTACCCTGGCTTCCAAGTTCACCAGGGATATCCCTTCACATGGAGCTCATGTGACCCATGACGAGATGTGGGAGCTGTGCATACATTCATGGTTCTGGTACTACACCAATCTGCTTTTTGGATGGAGTGTAAAGTTATCATACCAGGTGATTTCATCACTGGCCGGCGGGGTGTTCGTTTATCTCCTGGCCCGGTATACCCGGATCCTGTTCAGGAAAGATTTTCTCCCTGTTCTTCTGCTGGTTCTCTGTGGCGGGTACGCGCAGCTGTTCTTCGGGGATGTGGAGAACTATACCCTTACCGCTGTACTGATAATGGGGTATATGCTCTCCTCACTGCTGTACATTAAGGAAAGAACCTCCATAATGCTTCCCTCAGCCCTCTTTGCCATTGCGGTGACCTTTCACCTTCTCAGCTTTTTCCTTTTGCCCTCGCTTATTTATCTCGCCTTCCTCTCATTCAGAAGGGGAGAAAAAGTGGCGGTTCTGGTGTCCGCGCTGGCAAGCTGCGCCATTATGGTATTGACTCTTCTTTTCTTTGACTGGTATTGCCTGCCCCTGAAGCAGCTATGGTATCAGAGCCACGCCTTAGGACATGGCGGTCATATAAGAATGATGCTTACCAGGCCTTCATGGGGCTATTTTCTGGGACTGTTCAATCTTTCCATGCTCCTGGCACCGGCCTGGTTACTGCTGATACCCCTGCTGTTGAAAAGAAGGATCCAGCTGGATGGAATTAATATGCACCTGTTGCTGGCATCCTGCTCAATGGCGGTTTTCTTCCTGGGATGGAGGGCAACCTTGGGGGTATACGAAGACTGGAACCTCTACGCCAACGCTGCCATTCCGCTCCAGTTGCTCATATTTCGAAATCTCTTCCAGGTTGCCCGAGAGGGGAAGGCGGAATATGTGGTCCTGATGCCCGCCTGGCTGTTCTTCCTGAATTCATATTCCTGGATCATTTCCAATCATTTTTACCAGGCAGGCTGAGTCTGAGAAGGAGATGCGCAAGCCGGGGGAAGCGTTTCAATTGATTTCCAGATCCTGGGGCCTGAACGCTATCCAGCCGGTAGGCCTCCTCTTTGATGCCCAGGGTATGGCGGTGCATGATTCTTCCAGATCCACCGGAGAGAGATCGAGGAATATTTCAAGTATCCTGGAGTGATCGATAATAATATCGATTTCTTCTTTTTCGGCATAACCGATCAGGTCCTGTTCCTTGAGTGCCTTTAATGCTTCACGGTTGACCTTACCGTCAAGATTGATGACCTGGCATTTGGAAAAATACCCGATGGTGCCGCACTGGAGAACGCCCACGGTCTCACCCCTTTCCACATTACTGTCCACCCACTTTGCTATATCATAGAATGGATAGACCGGGAAGGACCTGAATGACTGCGACCATGAGAAATACAGAAATGCAGAGGCATATACCACTGCCGCCGAGGCTGTTATCACGCGAAGCGCCTTCGATCGCCTCCGGTACCAGTCGAACAGATCCTGGAGCATAAAAGCGAAGATTATCGAACCTGTGAAGTACAGCGGGAAATAGTAACGTACGAAGAAGTAGGAGCCGAATATGTAGGATGAATAGGATAAGAGCATAAGTCCACCGAACAGAAGCAGGAAACCTGTCTGAAGGCGGTTGGACCTGGAGCTGTCTTTTTTCCACCGGAACATGGATGACCCCGCGACGCCAATGAGCAGTAGACCGGTGATATTCGAAATGGTGTTGAACAGTGTTTGCGACTGGGTTGCAGATCCCGCCTTTTCAATGGAATGAAATATCACGTGGACCGGAGGAATCGCTTTCATTGTTTTCAGGGAATGAATCAGGTGACTCCAGATGAAAGCGATATCTGGCCCGCTGGATGCGAGGCTGCCGGAACCGTTATGGAAGTAGGGGGCATAGGCAAGTGAAAGGTATCGCGTGGCGGAGCCGCTGTCCTGGAGAGCGTTTCCGCTCTCGATAATGTTAAACAGCAGCCAGGGGCCGTAGATCAGCAGAATGCCGGCCGGGACAAGAAGAACCGGAAGCGCTTCTCCGGCTGACGCCTTTCTTCTTCTGAGAATAAAGAGATAATCCAGGAGTATTGCCAGGACCAGCAGGATTCCGTCGATCCTCGATAGCACCGCTGTTCCCAGCAGCAGCCCCAGAACAAGAAGGGATGACGCTGATTGTTTTTCTGCGGGGCGGACCCGTTCCAGGTAATAGTATGCGCAGGAGGCGATAACCATGGTGGCGAAAGCCGTTTCCAGGCCGTTGGCGCTCTGTCTGGTTACAATGGGGGATAGAGACCAGATCAGGGCTGCGAGAAGAGAGGCTGCGAAACCCACGTATCTTCTGGCTATCCGGTATATCAGATAGGTGGTCAGGCAGGTAGATAAAGCCAGAAAGGCCAGTGCTATATATATCGGCAGGACCGGGCTGCTTCCGGAAAAGAAGAATATCGGCACCAGTATGAAGACATAGAGCGGCTGGAAACCAGTGGTGGAATGAATGCCGTCGAAGGTCATTCCATCTCCCTGGGCTATATTCCTGGCTATTTGAAAGGCATAGAAACTGTCATCGTAAAGAAAACCGTTCCTTGCAAGGACCTCGAAGTCCTGAAAGGCGACACCGGCATGAAACACCAGTGATACCGCTATCACCAGGAGGATCAGAAGAGCCTGTGATCTATTCCCCATATCAGTGTTGTGCAGTAGCAGTTAAGCTGCAGTACGCTCCTTCTCTTTTCAGTTAATATGCAACCAGCTTTTCCATTATACACTAAACGGGCGGTTTTTTCAACCATGCTGATAGCCGGTTTAAGATCTGTCGGCCAGATGTTCCGGAGCCAGGGATTCTTCTTTTTCCTCTGGAGCTGCAACTCCAGCGGTGATATGCTCCAGGTGGAGTATTCCTGCTTCCTGTAAATAACGGAAAGGAGTATACTGTAATGAGGATTTTTACGGCGGTTACAATCTCATTATTAATTCTCTTCCCGCCTATGATGTGGGGCCAGGAGGATTCTCAGGTACCAGAGTATTTTAAGGACCTTCCCCGCGGAATAAGCATAAAGAGATCGTTTTTTATTTCCGGTGAGAGGGTAACTCCGATATCAGAAAAACTGGGCGCCGGTATAGATAAGATATCAAATACAGTCTTTGAGGCTTACGGAAGGCCAATCCAGATAAATATTATCTACACTCCTTCCGAAACTGACGCAGAGAAAGCCTATCTGATGCTCCTGAAAGTCCACGGGGGGGATACCACCTACTGTTTCAGGGAAGGAAATAATGTTTTCGAATTTGCCAAGGCGGGGCCGGCGCTGGTCAGGCGGGTTTCCGCCGCTTTCGGACTGAACGGGGTCAGGCTGCCCGGGAGCATCCATTATCGAATTACCGCGGGAATAGCGCTGCTGGAGGAGCCTTCCTACATGACAGTAAACAGGACGATTAATCTCTTTGCCCGGGCTGGAAAAAGCATCCCTGAGGAGGAAGCCGAAGAAGAGATCAGGGAGCTCTGTGCTGAATACGGTTTCGGCAACTCCCTGCTTCTTCGTAAACCAGGGATCGGCGGTACAAGTTCCAGTTACCGGTTCGCCCCCGGCAAGGCTGACAGCCAGGTACTGGAGGGTGGATGCGTGGTAGAGTATACATTCGAAAGCAGCAGTAAGCGCTTCGGGGTTCCCTATATAACGGTTTCCATGGATATCACCACTGAAAATCTGGCCTTTATCACGGATAGCCGGGAGGGCAGTTCTATTCCATCAGGTCCCACTGAATTCTGGCCCGCAGACGACCCCGGAATAATGGAACTTGCCAGCAGGATAACAGCCGGCTCCACCGGGAATGAAGAGAAGGTTGAGTCGATACTGGAGTGGTTAAAGCCGGGAGTGAACATAGATTTCGGTGCGCGGAAGGGAACCAGGTGGGGGGTAAGGAATGTTCTTGAGAACAGGAGGGGAAGATGCCTCGATTTCGCAGATCTCTTCATCACCCTTTGCAGGGCCGTTGATATACCCGCAAGGCTGGTGGGGGGATGGGTATATGAGTCGTCCGGGCATGCCTGGGCTGAGGTTATGGTGGATGAAAGAGGCTGGAAGCAGGTCGATCCCAGCACCGGGAGTATGGACAGCGTAGGCGCATATTATATTCCATATTTCACTTCGGAAACGGGCAGAATGCCCATACTGTACACCCACCTCCCGGAGATAGAAATAATAGACAGGGATTAATGGATCCGGCCGGTTTATTTGTGGGGCGGCGATCATCTTCAGCCAGCTCTGATTTCGACCTCCCTGCTGCCGCCCGGTTTCAGCAGTATGAATGGGACCGGGTCATTGAGCCGGTAACGGGGCTCTATTCCCGCCGGAGACTGGGCCTTCAGGGAACGGTCCCAGTGGTATTCCAGGAGAATCTCTTCCGGGACTTTGATTCCCGGGGGAAAGGAAACTTTGATCAGGTTATACCGTGAAGTGGTTATGATATCCCTGCTGTAATCAGATCTTTCTCGGAGGGTGAACTTACCGGACGACCATACTGTTTTCAGGCCGGAAAACTCCCTGAAGTACGATTCGGTCGTTGCAGAAGAGGTGAGGATCCACCGGATATTATAAGCCTGGAAATACTCCCGCATCTTTCCTGGATCTATATCTGTCAGAACGGATCCCATGGTCCTGTCCGCCGTGAAATTGGTGAATACGTGCTTCATGAAGAGGTGGGGATAGGGCCCTCCTATCTGCTCCACCCCGGTGTAAAGCGGTATCATGGAGGAGAGATAGCAGAAACCGTACTCTACCGGGAGGCCGTCCTCGAACATCAGCCGGCCCCTCGGCCCGGTATGTTCGCGGAGAGCTTCTATCAGGGCCGTGGATTCAGGGGTGTGACTGGTGGACAGGGTATAGCGGTAGTATTCACGGGCAGAAATTGCGCCCAGCAGAGGCATCAGTATCAGCGGCAGCGCCACGGCTGCGGTTTGCAGCAATCCCCGTAATCTAACCGCTCTGATAATACTTTCCAGCGCTCTTATTACCATCTCGATACCCGGCCCGGAGAGGGGGGCGGCAAAGATCAATGCCGGTACCAGGAACCTCCCCGGTTCCATCTGGTCGAACAGCGGCATCCCGGTACCCCGGGAGGTGAGAATAAACAGGAATGCCGAACCGGCAGCGGGCCCTGCCGCCGCTGATAATCGGCTGTTTTGGGCGAGCCTTATCAAGCCGGCGGCGGATAGCAGCAGCAGGAAAAGAGCGGGGAGATTGCCAGGTTTGATTACCAGCCTGGATAGCTCTCCCATCCCCTTTATCTGAAAAAAGGTCTCAGACGGGATCTTCATATCCAGATACCTGAGAAGCGGGAGCAGCCAAATCGCGTTTGCTGCCAGTACCAGCAGGCACCACCCCGCGAAGATCAGCGACATTTTCCCTATCCATCTCCTGTCTCTGCCGAGCCCTGTTCTCAGATCCGCCAGGAATGTCGCGATAAATGGTATGGGCAGTAGCACCGCGGCAGTGGGGTGCAGGAAGAAGACAAGGGGGCCAATTATGAAGAATTTCCACCAGGATTTTCCCCCCAGGAATGAACGGAATAATGAGGCTATGTAGAGCGACAGATGAGAGACGGTAAGAAAGGCGAACATCCCGGCATATCGGAAAGCCCCCGCGTAAGGTCTTCCCCAGTGCCAGAAAATAAGGATAGCAAGCAGGGCGTAAACCGACTCTTCGATGCCGTAACCGAACCTCCGGCAGGAACGGTAAAATGTGAGCGCCAGGAGCAGGTACCCCAGAAAGATGAATACCTTGTAGGCCCTGGCGGTCCCGATGAACTGAAGAAGGGCGCACCAGAGCTCAACTCCCTTGCTGTCTATATCGAAGATAGTGCCTCCCGGGTATCCCGCCATGAAGTATGGGTCGTAGCAGTAAAGTTTACCGGTCCGGGGAAATATCTGGCTTCCCCTCTCCACCTGGTAGTAATGGATGGCGTGGTCGAGGGTAACCACGGGGCGGCTGTTGGCCAGGTCCCCGGGCGGGAAAAAGAAAAGAGTGGCGATGATATGGAAGGATACGATAATTACCAGGAGCGGTTTCTCGGATTGCCCGGATATCCCTTCTTTCCGTATCAGCCTGGCCAGGGTTGGTAGCAGGAAAATAAATGCCGAGGCAAGCAGTACCAGAGAGGGGAGTTTTATCCCATCCATCCCGAAAGATCTCAGTGTTGCCGCAGAACCAAGAAGGAAGGCGGCAGCCAGGAATATCTTGTCCCTGTTGCGCAGAATTGTTAACTCACCATCCTGAAACAAATCATTCTTTAACCGGTATGGAACCTTCAGGCCGGGATGGAGTGGAAGGAATGCTCCGGCCCGGGTATCTTTATCCGGCTCAGACTGTTATCTTGTTGACAGAGTTTCTGTTCAGTCTTATTATAGCAGACAGTAACGATCCTATAAACTCTTTTCAACCAGGGGGCGGAAATGAAATCCAGCAGGATTGCCGTGGCAATTTCTTCTATTATCCTCTTTTCTGTTCTGATACCCGGGCAGCTCTTCGCCGAATGGGTCAAGGTGGCTCCGGACAGCCTGACCGATGTGGACAAGGACCCTCCGGGAGATATGTCCTGCTGGCTTGCCACCGCTTCGAATATGCTGGCCGGGGCAGGATACGGCGACGGAATTACCTTTCAGGAAAGAGCGGAAGATATCTATGACGAACTCATGGAC
>WJIX01000178.1 GCA_014730075.1 bacterium
GAGAAGGCCCTGCTTGAGAGCGAGCGTAAATTGACCACCCTGATAGGTAACCTCCAGGGTATGGCCTACAGGTGCGGGGATGCTCAAGGTTGGCCCATGGAATTTGTCAGTGTGGGGTGCCGGGAACTGACCGGATATTCTCCGGATGAGCTGATAAATGGCAGCGTAAAATATGAAGAGATAATACACCCCGGCGACCGCAAGATGGTAAGGGAAATAGTTCATGAAGGCCGCAAGAGGGGAGTCAGGTTCGATATTCAGTACAGGATTATCACCAAATCCAGGCAGGTCAGATGGGTCTGGGAACGGGGAGTCTTTATTGAATCCGGGGAGGGTGAGCCGGAGATAATAGAAGGTTTCATAAGTGATGTGACCGCCAGAAAGGATGCTGAGGAAGCGCTCCGGGAAAGCGAACGCCAGAAGGACCTGATTCTGAACGCCTCGTCAGAGATGATTGCCTATCACGATAAGCAACTCAGGGTGATCTGGGCTAACCGGGTATCGGGCGAATCGGTTGGAGAATCTCCGGATGACCTGGTCGGAAGGCACTGTTACGAGATATGGCATCAGAGGACCGATCCCTGCCCTGGTTGCCCCGTACTGAAGGCCAGAGACACCGGCATTTCGCATCAGATGGTGCAGCAGACTCCGGACGGCAGGTACTTCCGCCTTCGTGGTTATCCGGTATTCAACGAGAGTATGGATGTGGTGGGTATGGTGGAGTTCGGCCAGGATATTACTGAAGAAGTAATCAGGGAAAAGGAGCAGAAGAGACTTCAGGAGGAACTTAACCAGGCGCGGAAGATGGAATCGGTGGGGCGTTTAGCCGGCGGGGTAGCTCACGACTTCAATAACCTTCTTACTGTAATTACCGGTCATACCAGCATGCTCCTGAGCGATTCAGAGCTCTCTGATAAGCTCCGTGAGGAGTTGATCGAGATCAGCCGGGCCGGTGAAAGGGCGGCGGACCTTACCCGCCAGCTGCTGGCTTACAGCAGGCGGCAGATCCTTGAAGCCAGGGTTATTAATATTAATAAGGTGATCGGAAATCTGAACAGGATGCTGAACCGGTTGCTGGGAGAAGATATCCGGCTGGTAACAGAACTGGATGAAAACCTCTGGAATATCAAAGCTGACCCTGTACAGATGGAGCAGATTGTAGTCAATCTCGCGGTCAATGCCAGGGAAGCGATGCCGGATGGGGGGAATCTGACCATCCGTACTGCTAATGCAGAAATTGATAATGAAGTACCTGGATCCCATATTCCGGCGGAATCCGGTGATTATGTAAGGATATCCATAACAGATACCGGTGCCGGAATGGATGAACAGACCAGGGAACAGATTTTTGAGCCCTTCTTTACCACCAAGGGATTGGGTAAGGGCACCGGGCTGGGCCTGTCTACTGTATACGGGATAGTGAAACAGAGCGGGGGATATATCATGGCCGAGAGCGAACCGGATAAGGGGACAACTTTCAATATTTACCTTCCGCGAAGCGGAGAGGCGGCTGAGCCCGAGGAGAGTGAAGAAAGAATGAGCAGAAATAATTCAGGCAGCGAAAAACTTCTGGTGGTGGAGGATGATCAGAAGGTTCTGGATATGACATGCCGGATGCTGGAAAGCAGGGGGTACGAACTCTTCTCCGCTCTGGGTGCGGAAAAGGCAATCGGTATATTCCGGGAGCATGGAGACAGTATCCAGATGATTCTTACCGATGTAGTTATGCCCGAAAAGGATGGAAAGGAACTGGCCGATTCGATCCTCTCCGAGAATCCTGATGTAAAGGTTCTGTTCATGTCCGGTTATACGGATGATGAAGTGCTCCGCCGTGGAGTCTACAGGTCCGGTGCCCATTTTCTGCAGAAACCTTTCACACCCCAGCAGCTGGCCGGAAAGGTCAGAGAGGTGCTGGATGGCGAGGCCGAGACTACCGAGAGTTAAGCATTTGTAGCATATTGATTTATCCGTCATGATGCAGCCAGGCTCAGGTCCTTTCTCCCGCAGGTAGGATTGTCTGTTAAATCCCTGTTATTTATCCGGCTCGATCTAATCAAAAACTCACTTGTCCCTGGTATATTTCTTTCGTTCAATTAAGAAGGCACGAGATTCCCTGTAGCCCGCCCAATGGTGGCGCGGGTTAATCAAGGAGGCCTGAAGTGAAGAAAGAATGGATGCTTTGCGATCTTCATATACACACAGATTTCAGCGACGGTACCATGCCATTGGATAGAGTAGTGGACCTGTTCGGCTCGAATGGATTCGATGTAATAAGTATAACAGACCATATCCTCGATTCGGTAACCATGAGGTACTGCAGGCAGCGGGATATCGATCCTCTGGTGGTACTGAGGGAGAATTTTTACGATTACCTGGGCGCTTTATGGAAAGAAGCCCGCCGGGCCTGGGAGCAGTACCACATGCTTCTTATACCTGGCGTTGAGGTGACCAACAACTCTGCTGGTTATCATATCATTGCCAACGACATAAAGAATTATGTCGATCCCGGCATGCCGGTGGAGGATATTGTCCGTGAGATCCACCGCCAGGAAGCGATTGCCGTAGCGGCCCACCCTCACCGCGGATCTATAGAGGGATCAGGCGAGTTGATGCACCTGTGGGATAACCATGAACGTTTCGCCACCCTCTTTGATGCCTGGGAGGTCGGAAACGGCGACGATCTCTTTAATGCAGTAGGATTAAAGAAGTTTAATTACATAGCTAATTCTGATTTCCATGAAAAGGAGCACCTGTACTCATGGAAGACTATTCTCAGGTGCGAGAAGAACGTGGAATCGGTAAAAGCTGAAATCAGAAAAAACAGCGTAGTGTCCATATATCTGTTCAGGCAGGATAAGGAGATACCACGCAAGAGTATGGACCAGTTTGAATTGCACCGGCTTCTCGGAACCGAGAGGGATATACTCTACGGAAATAGGCACACCTACCCCTGATCAGGCAGCCGGCCCGGTTTCCTGCCGGTATCCCGGCATCCCGGAACTGACCGGATCCCCCCCCATAAATCACTCAAGGAATTATTCTTATCTGTCGAAACCTTGCTTAAAGGGGGCAATATGTGTGGTATATACCTGACCAATATAGACTTCGGCGAAGAAAAGATCAGAGAATCTCTCGAGACCGTTAAATTCAGGGGGCCGGACAATACCGGTATTACCAGGGTTGACGAGCTCTATTTCGGCCATCTGCGACTCTCCATAATAGATCTGGACAGCAGGTCTGATCAGCCGATGAGTTTTGGAAACCTGACAATAGTTTTCAATGGAGAGATCTACAATTACCGGGAAATAAGGGATGAGCTTATCGAATCAGGTTATACCTTTTCCACAAACGGAGACACCGAAGTAATACTGAAGGGATTCAGCAGGTGGGGGCATTCACTGATACCGAAGCTGAACGGGATGTTCTCATTCGCCATTTACGATTCATCCGCCAGAAAGGTATTCTGCTGCAGAGACCGTATCGGGGTCAAGCCGTTCTACTACTACTGGAAAGAGGGCAGGTTCGAGATCTGCAGCCAGCTGCGCCCCCTGCTATCGAAGGGGGAGCTTTCACAGGAGGCAATATCAATATTTCTGGACTGTACCTATATACCAAGCCCCTACACCGTATTCCGGGATATCCACAAACTTCCCCCTGGTCACAACCTGGAGATAGACCTGGAAAAGAGGAGATTGAGAAAATGGAAATACTGGGACCTCCAGGATGCGGAACCACTGGATATACCGTATCATGAAGCAAAGGAGCAGCTTCACGAGCTTCTTGAAGATGCAGTAAGGATCCGTCTTAATACTGATGTCCCTTTCGGAACATTTCTGTCCGGGGGGATAGATTCCGCTCTGATAACCGGGATCGCGTCAGATATTTCAGACTCCCCTGTCAGGACCTTTTCCATAGCTTTCGACAATCCCGAATACGATGAAAGCAGGGTAGCCTCCCGGTACGCTGAGATACTCGGGACAGACCACACCGAGATCAGATGCAGCAGCGGTGATGTAATGCGTCTGATTCCGGATATGGTCAGGGTGTACGACGAACCGTTCGCTGATAGTTCGGCTCTTCCCACGCTGCTCCTCAATAAGGTTACCAGAGAGCACGTTACCATGGCCCTGTCAGGCGACGGGGGTGATGAATGTTTTCTGGGATACAATCATTTTGACTGGCTCCGTAAATATCTGATGATCGCCTCGGTCCCCTATTTTGTCAGAAACCTGCTGATCAGGATGATTGCGGTGAATATCTTCGGAAGAAGAACCTCCAAGATAAAACGGATAATGAAAATCAACTCCACAGATGAATTCATCAGGGATGTTTTCATCGGTTTTGATTCCATTCAGGCCGAGAGGAATATGGACTGGTTCGAAACCTACTCCGGTTACCGTTCTCTCTCAGGAGATCCTCTTCAGCGTCTGGCGGACCTTAATATAAAACTCTGGCTGGAGAACGACAGCAACGTGAAAGTGGACCGGGGGAGCATGGCCTACTCCGTGGAGGTCAGGTCTCCCTTCCTGGACTACCGGGTAATAGAAATGTCCAGAACTTTGCCGGTGGAATACCGCTATGACAGCGGACTGAGAAAGAAGATTTCCAGGGATATCCTCAAGGATTATATCCCGGAGAAGATCTTCAATCAGCCCAAGAGCGGTTTTTCGGTTCCCATGGGTGAATGGATCAGGAATGAGCTGCGGGATGAATTCACCGAAACACTCTCCGGCCGGTTTCTATCATCGGTACCCAATCTGAATATTGATAAATTCACAACGATGTTCAGACGGCATATGGACCGGCGGCAGGATTATTCGTCCTATATATGGCGGCTGTACGTACTGGCGAAATGGTGCCGTGAGTTTGGATATCTGGAAAACTGAATTATGAAGTGCAAGATATTATTTCTGCTTCCCAGCCTCAGAGCGGGCGGCGCGGAAAAGGTTATATCCTTTGTTGCCGGCCGCCTGGACAGGAATTATTTCATCCCGAAACTCTTAGTCCTGGGATACGAGAAGGACACCGTCTACGACACCGGTATGCTGGATATAACCTACCTGAACAGAACGAGACTGCTGAGCGCCATCCCCTCCATCCTGTCTGTCATGATAGCTGAAAAACCTGATATCGTAATGGGTTCGATAAGCCACGTCAATATACTGCTGGGAATCTTTTCGATCCTGTTCCGTAAAACCGTTTTCATCGGGCGTGAGGCCAGCGTGTTTTCCGTTATGAACCGCTATGCCGGGGGCAGAGCCGGGATCTATGAGCGCCTTCTCAGAAGGAGTTACCGCCGCCTTTCCGCCATAGTGTGCCAGTCAGGGGATATCAGAAATGACCTGAGAGAAGTATTGAATATCGAGCCCGCCAGGCTGGTGGTTATAAACAACCCGCTGACCGGCCGTTCCGGTTATGAAAAGAAGGGTACCGATTACCGCAGAATCAAATTCGTCACGGTGGGGAGACTGAGCAGGGAAAAGGGCTACCTCAGGCTGCTGAGATCCCTCTCCGGGATAGATGCTTTTGACTTCAGTTATACCATTATCGGTTCGGGCCCGCAAAAAGAGGAAATACTGGCGGAAATAGAGGAATTGGGCCTTCAGGGAAAGGTCAGGCTGACCCCCTTCTCCGATGATATACTGTGGGAGCTCAGCCGTCATGACTATTACCTGCAGGGTTCATACGTGGAAGGGTTTCCCAACGCGCTCCTGGAGAGCTGCTCGGCGGGAACCCCCTTTATCGCATTCGACTGCCCGGGCGGTACCAGGAAGATATACCTCGAAGGTGTTAACGGTTACCTGGCGGGCAGCCAGGAGGAATTCACCCGGATCCTGAATGACCGGGAAAAGCTCAAGAAACTGAACAACCCTGACAGGGTCAGAGAATCGGT
The DNA here is from genome assembly GCA_014730075.1 of bacterium. Taxonomy (GTDB): domain Bacteria; phylum Krumholzibacteriota; class Krumholzibacteriia; order Krumholzibacteriales; family WJIX01; genus WJIX01. The sequence goes on from WJIX01000178.1 coordinate 5,894, forward strand.
TCTGAGCAGATTCGATGGTGATAAGATACTGGGGGAGTATCAATCGCTGTTCAGAACCTTATTCTCTGCCTGAAGCCGGTCCGGGCGGCCAGAAAAAAGGACGGCCTCTATTTTTCAACTGACATCTTGATTTTAAACAGGATTGTTACTATTCTCAAATCTGTTGTATTTACTGTTTTATCAGCAGCGAAAAAGGGAGAATAATATGATCACCGCTGAAGATATTACCGGTCTTTTCAAAGACCAGCTTGAGAGTATAGAGAACCAGGAACTCCGGCAGAAGGTAGTGGATGCGTGGGTCCTGGGGTGCAGAGAGGGCGGATGGGAGAGTACCGAAGAGCTAATGAACATGCCTTTCACACTTCTGGTTGAGACTGACGGAATAAATTTCATCGAGCATACCGTTGCGGTTACCGAGGGTGCGGCCGCGCTGGCCCGCGCGCAGCAGGATAACTACTCCCACCTTCCGTACGCCATAGATTATGATCGACTCTATGCCGGCGGACTGCTTCATGACGTGGGCAAACTGCTGGAGATAGAATCGGACGGCAGGGGCGGTTACAGAAAGAGCCTGGCCGGGATGCATCTGCGGCACCCCATATCGGGGACGGTGCTGGCAGCAGAATGTGGAATTCCAGAGGATATACTGAACATAATAACCTGCCATTCCAAGGAGGGGGAGGGAAGGCCCCAGGAAATCGAGACCATATTCGTACATCAGGCCGATTTCGCTACCTTCAACCCTCTGAAGATGAAAAGTGCCCGGCTTCTGATAAGCGAAATACCGGAAGTGTGAGGGGCAGAGGATATTTTAATCTGAAAAACAACTTTAAGCTCATTAGATGAAAATGGGAGGGAACGATGAAGAAATCGACCTGGGGCACACTGATAACCAGGGTAGAACCGAACAATCTGGTAGTCAGGGGTTACCGCCTGCAGGATATCACCAGAAAGGGCGATCTGGTATCCGCAGCCTGGCTGATAGTGGAAGGGGAGTTGCCTGATGAAAAGACAGCCGGCGAGATGAAAGATCTGTTTTTCAAGTCTGCTGCTGCCGGCCTTCCGGAGGTCGCGGTCCTGGAAGATGAAGATATTTCGAGGATACTGGCCAAATATATGCTATGCGATGAGAGCCTTTACCGCTTCAGGCCAGTTGGCGATAACTCAAATGCCAGAAAGACTGTCTACGCCCTGGGAAGGCTTACTGCTTACCTGGCGGACACCCTGGGAAACCTGGAGGTAATGAAGAAGGTTGATCCCGGCCTTCCGGTCTCTTCTATGGTCTGCGCGGCTGTTACCGGCAGGCAGGATAAGAAGGCCGCTTCCATGATAGAGTCGATGATAGTAGCTTCCATCGACCACGGGGTTACTCCCCCCTCAGCCCAGGCGACCCTGATTGCCGCCTCGGTCAGGGCAGATTACGAGGTGGCGGTCTCGCATGGGATAGGGGCCATAACCGATGTGCACGGAGGCGCCGGGGAGAAGGCGGCAGAGTTCTTCAGGGCATGTTCCCGCGCCGAAGCGGGGGGTGACATGGAGCTGGAGGATGCCACCAGGAAGATTATCCGCTCATACCTGGATGAGGGCAGGCGTATACAGGGAATGGGTCACCGGGTTCACTCACAGGATCCACGCCGCGATGCCCTGTGGGAAAAAGCGGACGCCCTGGGAATCAGTTCCGATTGCGTGGCAGTATCAAAGATGGTCCGGGAGCTGTTCAAGGAGATAAAGGGGATAGACCTTCCGGTAAATGTGGACGGTGTGATCGGAGCGATAATCGGGGATATGGGTATTGACCCCCGGCTGGCCAAGGCCCTTTTTGTCCTGGGCAGGGTATGCGGACTGTCAGCCCATTACTTCGAGGAGATAATCACCCAGCCCAGGATGAGAAGAATTGTATTCGGGCAGGCGCATTACGAGGGTAAGCCGGAGAGAGAATACCCCGAATCCCGGGCGGCAGGGGAATAGAAAACCAGGTTTTACGCCTGGATGACAGAGTGACAGGAACAATGCCGTAAATTTCAAGGGTAATCGGGACGAGAATAACAGTATGTGTGGTATATACGGTACAACCAAAAAGTTGGAAGAGCCCCTGCTGGATAGAAAGCTGACCCTGATGCGGTCCAGGGGACCGGATTACCGGGAATACCGCTCCCCGGGAAGGGGGGTAACTCTGGGTCACACCCGCCTGGCAATCATCGATCTTGACCCACGGTCCAATCAGCCCTTCGATTATGAGGGTATATCCATAGTATTCAACGGCGAGATATACAACTTCAGGGAAATAAAAAAGGAGCTGGAAGGGGCCGGGTACAGTTTCAGGACTACCTCGGATACCGAGGTCGTATGCGCAGCCTACCTGGAATACGGGGAAGAGTGCGTCAACCGTTTCAACGGTATGTTCGCCTTTGTGATTTACGATCCGGCAAGTAATATCCTCTTTGGTGCCCGGGACCGGCTGGGGCAGAAACCGCTGTACTATTCGCTGGATGGCGGCGAGTTCGAATTCGCGTCGCAGCTTGATGCTGTCGCCGAGGGAAACGGCTTCTCGGTATCGGATCGATCGGTAACCGATTACCTGCTTTGGGGTTATATTCCGGAGCCCGGTTCCATATACAGCGAGATAGGCAAGGTCAGGGCCGGGCACTCCTTTACCTATCACCTGGGAGAAAGGGATTTTCGGGAGAAGAAGTACTGGGACCTGGATTACCGCAGGGAGAATGTTTATACCGGAGGGTATGCAGCTGCGGCTGACCGGCTGGAGGAGCTGCTCAAAGACGCGGTAAGCCGGCGGATGATCTCCGATGTGCCCCTGGGGATCTTTCTCTCGGGAGGGATAGATTCTTCCCTTATCGCCGCGCTGGCCCAGTCCGGGCTGAACGGCCGGGTAAGGACATTTTCGGTTAAGTTCACCGAGGAGGATTTCGATGAGAGCGCCTATGCTTTGAGAGTAGCAGAGCATATAGGTTCCGATCATACCGAGATACTATGCGATTACAGCAAGGGGATAGATATAATCAGGAATTTTTCCAGCTACTACCATGAGCCCTTCGCTGATTCTTCAGCGATTCCCTCCATCATCCTGGCGGCCAGGACCAGGGATTTCGTTACGGTGGCCCTTTCAGGCGACGGAGGGGATGAGTGTTTTCTCGGTTACCACTCGCACCGGGATGTTCTGCGAAAGAGCAGGATACTGGCAATTCCGCGGATGGTAAGAAGAGCTGCCGCATCCCTTTTCGACCTCCTGCCATCCTACAGGCACAGGCTGATAGCGGGTGGATTACGCCTCAAGGATATAAATGAATTCCATTACACCTACTATACCGGAATAAACAGGTCATGGCTCCGCAAAGTCCCAGGGGACTACCAGTACAGCGAGGTTCTCAACAGTAATATGCCACTGCTGGAGAGGGTCAGCGATTTCGATATCAAGACATACCTTAACGGTGATATAAATACCAAGGTGGACAGGGCCACCATGGCTTCATCCCTGGAGTCCCGGTCTCCGCTGATGGATTACCGGGTAGTGGAGTTCTCGAGGTCGCTTCCCACCAGTTATAAATTCAGGGGGCGGGTTCAGAAGCGGATACTCAAGGACGTTCTTTTCAGATATGTCCCTCCGGGTATGTTCGACAGGCCGAAATCAGGTTTCAGCGTGCCGGTTGCCGAATGGTTCAGAAACGAACTGAAAGAATTCATGCTGGATAATATCAGGATCGAGAATCTGAAGGAGATCCCGAACCTGAAACCGGAGCCGGTAATGGGTTTCGTACGAGACCATCTGGAAAGAAAGTGGAACCACAGTTCCAGAATATTCAGGATCCTGGTACTTATTAACTGGCTCAGAAACAACCGGAAGTAATATGGAGAAGAGAGAAGCAATATTGGCCGTGCTGCCCGGAGACCGGCTGGGGGGAGCGGAGCAGTATCTCAAGAACCTGGCTGTCCATTTCTCCCGGGGGGGACTTTCCGTGCATGTAATATTCATGACCAGAAAGAGGTTCAGGGACTGGGAGGATCTGCCTGAGAATATCCACCTCTATTTCGCGCGGGCCGGTTCGGCAAAATGGGGATTGTTCTATATTACCAGGATTATCCACAGGATATCGCGGGAATACCGCGTGAGGTATGCCTTCGCTTCGAATACTCACATCAATTCATTCCTGGGGCTTCTCCGGTTTGCCCGGATACTGAAGACCGTACGCCTGGTGGTCCGGGAATCGACCACCATACTTACCAGGTTTTCCGGGCTCAAGAGGCTTCTCTTTGTTATGCATTACCGGATGGGGTACCGGTTCACCGACCTGGTAATTTGCCAGACCGGCAGGATGAGAGATGAGCTCCACAGGTATCTGCCCCTCTCCAGAAACTGGAATGTCAGGGTTATTCAGAACCCCGTTGACCTGGAGCATATCAACCGGATGGCGAACCGTGAGATTCCGCCGGAGGTTGAAGAGGCCGGCGATTTTATTGCCGGGGCGGGTAGATTGATCGGGATCAAGGGTTTTCATATTCTGATAGATGCCTTCAGCAGGATCGCCACCGAATATCCCTCGCTTAAGCTGGTCATACTCGGAGAGGGAGATCAGAGGGAGAATCTGGAAGCGGAAGCGGACCGGCTGGGGCTCTCCGGCAGGGTAATCCTGCCCGGCCATTCGGATAATCCCCTGGTGTGGTTCAGGAAAGCCCGCCTGTGCGCTGTTTCTTCGCTGGTGGAGGGTTTCCCCAACGTGCTGCTTCAGATGATGAGCCAGTGTGACAGAGTTGTTTCAACCACCTGCGCGGGGGAGATAGACCGGATTGAGGGGATTCTTACCTGTCCACCCGGTGACCCGGAGACCCTGGCGGAGCAGATCGCCAGATCCGTGAACGCCGAAGATCTGCCGCGCCGCAGGGAGGCCTTCGATGCTTTTCTGCAGAAGAATACGGTATCCGAGTTCGTTGCGAGAATAGACCGGCTCTGCTGAAGGACGCCGGGGAAAAACTGTCAGGATATATGTTGATTTTTTTTCAGGGCTGTATTAAGTTTATGCCGTTTATTCAGACTGCTGGCAGATCAGTAACCATAAAAGGCAGGAGATAGCAGATGCCCAAGCTGATACTTATAATAATCGGAGCGGTATTCGTTAATAACTTCGTTCTGCACAGATTCCTGGGGATCTGCCCCTTCCTGGGTGTTTCCAAAAAGCTCGACACTGCCGCCGGAATGAGCGGCGCGGTTCTTTTCGTGATGACCATGGCTTCGATGGTGACATGGCTGATATACAATTACGTACTCCGTCCCTACGGCCTGGAGTTTCTGCAGACAGTCTCCTTTATTCTGGTTATAGCCAGCCTGGTGCAGTTTGTGGAGCTGGCACTCCAGCGGATAAGCCCGGCCCTCTACAAGGCGCTGGGTATTTACCTGCCGCTTATTACCACCAACTGCGCGGTCCTGGGGCTTTCGGTACTAAATATACAGAAGGAATTTTCATTCATCGAGAGCGCGGTCTTCGGAATCGGCGCCGGCCTGGGATTTGCCCTGGCCATGGTCCTTTTTGCCGGAATGAGAGAGAGGATAGAACTCTGTGAGACCCCCGATTCTTTCCGGGGGACCGCCATCGGCCTGGTAACCGCCGGCATTCTATCACTGGCATTCATGGGCTTCGCGGGATTTGTGAGCCTGTGATATCCGGAAGCAGCAGGATAAAACGTTAAGAGAGAGGATCAGTTTATAATGCTCAATGCTGTGATTGCTTTAGCCGTTTTCGGTTTCATAGCCAGCCTGGGCCTGGCTATAGCCGCAAGGCTGTTCGCGGTAGAGACCGATCCGAGGGCTGAAGAGATCGAGGACGCCCTCCCCGGAGCGAACTGCGGGGCATGCGGACTGCCTGGCTGCTCGGAACTGGCCAAGAGAATAGCGGAAGGGAAGGCCGATATTGACGCCTGTCCGGTGGGTGGCGAATCGACCGCCCGGGAGATAGCCGGGATAATGGGGTTAGATTTTGCCGGGGGAGCCGAGAAGAAGGTGGCAGTGGTCCACTGCGCCGGGGATAACACGCTGGCCCGCAAGAAATATTACTATAACGGCATATATGACTGCACCTCAGCGGATATCCTCTTCGGCGGAGATAAGGCCTGCTCATACGGCTGCCTCGGCCTGGGAACCTGCGTTGCCGCCTGTCCTTTCGATGCAATAGAGATTTTGGATCAGGGAATAGCGGTGGTGGACCCCGAGAAATGTACCGGCTGCGGAAAATGCGTTCAGGCATGTCCCAAGGGAATTATCTCCCTGGCCCCATATAATAGATCAGTTCATATATTATGCTCATCCCATGACAAGGGCGGCCCCGCCAGAAAGAAGTGCAAGGTTGCCTGTATAGGATGCCAGAAGTGCGTGAAAGCCGCTCCGGAGGGAGCGATAGATATGGATAATTTCCTGGCGGTGGTTAATTATGACGAGGAAATACCGGAGGAGGTTGCCGGAGAGTGCCCCACCGGAGCGATCAGGGTGGCCAGACCGGGACGAAAGATCCTGGAAGAGGTGCTCGAAGCTGAAACGGAAGGGGGGAAGCGGTAATGGCAGCAGGTTTCTTCGGAGGAGTTCATCCGGCCTACAGTAAGGAGATGGCCAGCGGCAGCCCTATCAGGAAGATGCCCGTCCCTGAGAGTCTGGTGGTTCAACTTCATCAGAATCTGGGAGCACCGCCAGAACCGGTAATCAAGCGGGGGGATGAGGTCAAGAGGGGACAGCTTATAGCAAAAGCGGCAGGATTTGTTTCGGCCAATGTACATTCGCCGGTCTCAGGCAAGGTCAAATCAATAGGTATGTACCCCTCCCCGGTCGGCTCTGAAGGTGAGGCGGCGGCTATTATACCGGACCAGCAGCAGGAGTGGGCCGAAGGTGCCGGGGACCAGTCCGATCTCTCCGATATAAAGAAGAAAGATATCCCTGAGCTCATAAAAGAAGCGGGGATAGTGGGGATGGGAGGAGCCGCTTTTCCCACCCATGTCAAGCTGATGCCCCCGGAGAACAAGAATATAGATATACTGATTATCAATGGAGCTGAATGCGAGCCTTTCCTCACCGCCGACCACCGGCTGATGCTGGAGAATGGCAGTGAAATACTGGAGGGGGCCAGACTGTTCGCCCGCGCTATAGAGGCGGAGGATATAGTAGTCGCCATCGAGAATAATAAACCTGACGCCATAGAAAAAATGAGAGAGCTGGCGCGGGGGACCGATATCAGGGTTGAGGGGATGGATGTGATATACCCGCAGGGAGCGGAAAAACAGCTGATATTTTCTCTGACCGGAAGAAAGGTCCCTGCCGGAGGGTTGCCCATGGATGTTGGTGCGCTGGTCCAGAATGTGGGCACCTGTTATGCCGCATTCCAGGCTGCCTCCCGGAATATTCCACTGATAGAGCGAGTTGTCACGGTAACCGGCAGCGGGGTCAGAGAGCCCGGCAATGTGCTGGTCCCGATAGGTACCCGTTTCGGAGACGTTATCGATTTCTGCGGGGGAATGCGCGAAGAAACAGTCAAGCTGATCAGCGGCGGACCGATGATGGGAGTTGCGCAGTACTCGCTGGAAGCTTCCGTTACCAAGGGAACCAGCGGGATACTTCTGCTGGGGATGGACGAGGTCGAGCAGTTCGAAAACCGCGCCTGCATAAGGTGTGGCCGCTGCCTGGAGGCCTGCCCAATGAGGCTGAATCCTTCAGCCCTGAGCATATTCGCGGAGAGGATTGAATACGACCGGACTGAAGAATACAACGTGATGGACTGTATAGAATGCGGATGCTGCGCTTACGTCTGCCCATCCAGAAGGCCCATGGTTCATCATTTCAGAAAAGCGAAGGCGGAGATCAGGAAGAAAGCCAGAGGATAACCTGCTGAAGGTTGTCCTGGAATCCGGAGGTTTCTTTGGAAGAGGAAAGTAAAGAAAAAAACGAGAAGAAGCAGCCCGGGGCGAGGAACGGCAAGGGGAAAGCGCCCGCTGCCGGAGGGAAGAAGAAAAAGCCGGATACGGAAATGAAATTTCTGGTAAGTTCTTCTCCCCATCTTCACCAGGGAGAGTCTGTCAGGGATATCATGCTGCTGGTGGTCCTGGCCCTTATCCCGGCAGCAATATTCTCGGTCTACGCTTTCGGGTTTTCCGCCCTCAGGGTGATAATCATTGCCATATGCTCATCCCTGCTCTTTGAGCTGGTATCACAGCGGGTGATGAAGAGGCCGGTTACAGTAATGGACGGCAGCGCCTTTCTGACCGGGCTCCTCCTGGCCATGAATCTGCCCTCTACCAGCCCCTGGTGGCTGATCGTCA
>WJIX01000179.1 GCA_014730075.1 bacterium
GTCTTATTGAGAGAGCTTCAGGAGGCACACTCTTTCTTGATGAAATATCAGAACTGTCGATAAGACAGCAGGCAAAGCTGCTGAGGGCGCTGCAGGAAAAGAAGATCCGGAGAGTGGGCGAATCAAGGGAGAGGGCAGTTGATTTCAGAGTAATTTCCGCCTCAAACCAGGATCTGGATAAACTTCTCAGAGCGGGAAGCCTCCGGAAGGATTTTTATTACCGCATCAATAATGAGTCCATAAATCTGGAACCTCTGAGAAAACACCGCAGGGATATTTACCCCCTACTGGCCTATTATCTGAAAATGTTCGGTTCCAGAAGAGATATAGAAAAGGAAGCTCTGGAGCTTCTTAACAGTTACAATTGGCCAGGTAATATACGCCAGCTGGTAAACCTGGCCCGGCTTCTTACCGTAAATAAGGAGGATGCGGCAGTTATTACAATGGATAGTCTTCCACCCGGAATAAGGAAACACCGTATTGCCGGCTCCGACTTGAACAGCCCTCCAGAGATGAACCCTCTCAAGATCCACCCCATACCTGCCATAGGGCTTACCAGGAACCCCGAAGATATACGCCGCCTGGTAGTGCAGGCGCTGATCAATACCGGTGGAAATAAATCAGCTGCTGCAAGGAAGCTCGGCATATCCCGCAGCACCATTTACAGATTGATAAAAAGGCTTGATATAAGCTGACTGCATTCTCAGTCCGGATCTTAATTACCTGATCACACAGAACTTTCTGACCGCTTCTCCCCCGGAAGTACTTATCCTGCAGAAATAGATACCGCTTTCCACCCTGGAGCCGTTATCGTTTCTGCCATCCCATTCCAGGTAGTGCTCCCCTTCTCCTTTTATCCCTTCATCCATACCGGTTACCAGACTGCCACGCACGTCGAATATCCTTATGGTGACATTCTCCCTTGAAAATAAACGGTACTTTATAACTGTCCCGGCATTGAAGGGATTCGGAAAATTAATCGCGCTGACCTCGGGCGGGGCAGAGACGGTAAAGCTCAGGTTATCACTCCCGATCTCGGTCCCCAGCGAATCCCAGGCGGTTACCCTCAGCCGGTTCTGTCCACTTTCCGCCGATATGCTTCCGGTGTAGCTGTACTTCAGGTTCTTGCCGAAGGCATACAGATTGCCATCTGTTGCGGCGACATACATAATACCGTCAGTTATGGAGGGGCTGGACTGCATCCCCTTAGAGCTCGCAGCCGGGATCTCCCGCTTCCATATGGTTCTGCCGGTACCCGCACTTACCGCGTAGATATTTCTGCCGTAATGCTCAGCCCAGTATACAACACCACCGGCCACTCCGACCGATCCGTGAAGGCTGGATTTGACTGTCCAGAGCCTGATCCCGGTCTCCTTGTCCAGGGCGCAGACGAACCCCTTCTCATGCCAGTCCCTGCTGAAGCCGGCAAAAACCTTTCCTTTGTAGAGAGCCGGCGTGGCCTCCACCCCCTTCCAGTAATCGGAAACCTTGCTTTCCCAGATTAGGGCGCCTGTCTGCAGGTCAAAGGCGTGAATACACCCGACATCCTCTCCATCTTCTTCATCTCTTCCCCCGATATATATCACACCGTCCTGAACCAGGGGAGAAGAGTCCCAGTAACCGTTTTCTGCGTCAGTATTGCTCCATATTGTCTCACCAGTCTCCGCGTTCATTGCATATAGCGGCCCGTACGCGGTGGGAAGAAGGAGCATGTTTTCCGCCAGGGTGACACAACCGGTAGTGTACCTGGTAAAGGTGCGGCTCCAGCCGGAGCTTCCTGTTACCGCGTCCAGCTGGTATACCCGGCAGGAATCGGCTCCGTTTCTTGGTACAGCTGTAAAATAAGCCATCCCACCTGAAACAGCCGGAGTACCGTTCATCATCCAGTCACTTTCGAACCCCTTGAACGCCCAGATCCTATCTCCCGTGGCTGCGTCCAGGCACCAGGCCGAATCAGCGGGAACGTAAACCCTGCCATCTGTTACCGTAACCGCGTCATCCACCGCATCAACCAGTGCGGGATCTCCCAGGTCGAACTGCCAGACCTGGTCACCATTATCGGCTCTCAGGGCATAGAGCATCTCTTCATCATCCGAAGCATAATAGACTATCCCCTCAACCACTACCGGAGTGCAGAACTCGTGATTTGTTCCGGTGACCTGCTCGGACCAGAAAATGTCGGAACTCCTGGGCCCTACCGCATCCGATGAGCCATGACGCCTCTGATTGGCCATATATGTATACCAGTCGGTGCATAATCTGGTAAGGGTCATTCCTTCCCCGTTATTGAGCCAGCAGACCACCGAGTCGGCTTTTTCCTCCTCCACTGTCACATGCAGTTCAATGTTCCTGCTGTAGGCTGTAGCTGCCGGTTCCAGAATCTCTACATTGGCGGCTGATATGGAAGCTGCGATCACAGTCAGTGAGATGAATTTCCACATATCTTCCCCTCGCTTCGGAGTAATTCGGAGTCTCTAAAGTATACTGTATTTTAATTCAAACAGCTGCCGATTTCAAGTTCTGAGATCAGTAAAGTGAACTATTACCTTAAACGGCAGATAGATATATAAAGGGCTTCCGAGTCCTGCATTGTACAGGCACGGAAGCCCTCAACCTGGAAAGAAGGGATCTTTATCTCTGACCGATTTTATTCTCCTTGCTCCGCGGCAGATAGGCGTGAATCAGAAATAAAAGACCCGCCACGAACACCACTATCAGCCCTATGCTCGACCTTAGGTCGAAGAAAGGTGCCGGTCCCAGCAGCTTCAGGGCTACAGATAGTGATATGAGCAGCCAGCCAATATAGCTGAACGCATATTTTGCTCTCACGGGCAAAACCCTGGCCATAATGATGTTAATGATCACGGCCGCGGCTATAGCCGCAGAACAGTAAATCAGCTCTTTCCTGACCATCGGATCAGAGAGATTATCACCTCTGAAGATCGCAACCACGATAAACGCCGCCGCTATGGCGATAACTCCGGAGTACTTCCTCACTTCGCTACGCAATTCAATTCACCTCCATTCTCTGCGGCGATATCGTCGTACGGGGGCCACGCTATGGTTGCTCCGGTGGATGCAAGTAAACTGCCGGCCACAACTCCGGCCGGACCCATTCCAGATCCCACCACTGCTCCCCCGGCATCACAGGAAGTAATGGTAATACGCCTGATATCCTTCCTGTTTCGGAGCCACCAGTCCTTGATATTGTCCCAGAAACTGTCCTCCGATTCCTCCTCTTCATCTTCCCTGCCAACTATATCCTCTCCGGTGACCCCGGCCCAGAACCGGTGGGAATGCTCTATTACACTCAGGACATCTTCTTCCAACTCAAATTCTCCGCCTGACGTAAGCCACAGGCCTTCTTCCTCCTCCTTTCTTTCTATCTTACAGTTCCAGAAACTGGCCGCCGCAACGGTCTGATCCCGGCTGACCAGGCCAGTCCGGGCCATCTCTTCGAGTACAGACGGGAAGGGCCGGTTGCGGCCGGGATAGAATACATCCATGACGCCCTCCTTCTTCATGGATACCAGCTGTCGCATGCTGCTCTCCAGCAGCTCTTCGGTCAGCCTGAATTCCATCTGGTGCTCCCTGAGAAGATCATTTCCTATTGAGAGAAACAACTCCCGGGCCTCATTCCAGGGGATTCTGCCCCCTGTCTCAGCCAGACGCCCATTCTCCATAACGGCATCAAGATAATTCCTTACTATCATATTATGAAGCTCCCCTGCGCTGGCCCTTTCCTCTGCCGGCGCTGGAGGCCCAACCTCCGGCTCTGCAACCGGAGCCCGGCCTTCATCGCACCCGGTGCCGGTAAAGGCGAGTACCGACACCAGCGCGAGGACTGCAAATCTGAGGCATACTTCTTCTACTGTGCTGTTGAACATGATTCCTCCTTTGAAATAAACAGCAAGAACATTGATTGATATCAAGCGGTATAAAGCCTCAACCTGCCGGCAGATTATATGAAGCTCCCCTAATCGAATAGCAGCCGCTTACACCACTGGTTAAAAGGCAGGTATTATGCCAGAGAGGAGTTACAGCGGGAAACGATTATCAAGATAATTGGCAAAGAGGACAATCAAACCATAAGGCATTGTTATTATGTCAGATAATAAGTTAAAAATGATCATGATTCAGGTTCCTGACTGAGCAGCTGCTTAATCTCCGGATAAATGAAATCGGTGAATCCGTTCAGGGCTGGATCTGTATCAGCTTTCAGCGGGCCCGGATGGCATCATAACTGACTGTAAATCATGACTATATGAATACTGTTCAGATTATTAACAGCTTAATGTGTGTATCGACAGAATTTGCCTGCTGTCCAGACACTGAATCTGCTTTTTATTCTGATCGGGATAAAATGATTCAACCGGGCAGATAAGAGCATCAAATTATTAAAGATATCCGGGCCAACTCCGATAAATTATTGGATATGGTTCTATTCGATTGGTTCCGGGGATAAATTATGAGCTTAGATATAAAAGGTAACAGTCGCACCATGGCCCTTATTATAATTACCATAATACTATGGTGCCTGATACATCTGATCAACTCCGACCTCAACCCTGGAACAGGTCCCGGCAGCCTCTTAATTCTACTCATAACGGGTACATTGATCCATTCCGGAAAAAAAGGCAACCGCCGAAAGGGAAAGGACGGGGAAGAGTACAGCAATATACCCCGTTACATAGGGGAAGGGGTGATCTTCTTTGACGCTGAAGGTAATATTAAGCATACAAACTCCCAGACACGGATACTTACCGGATGGGACTACCGGGAAACCAGGGAAAAAATCGCCGAAGATATAATCCAGATAGGTACCGATAACAGCTGCCTGAAAATTCAGGAAGCGGTCAGCCAGGTACTGGAAACGGGAAATGTAATAGGGCCCCTGAACGGCACCCTGCTGAACCATAATGGAAACGAACTCCCGATAAAGGGCAGATTCACTCCAACCCGTGACAGCCAGGGTGAAATATCCGGTGCCGCTCTGGTTTTCCGTGACGCAGCCGACTACAAACTGGGTGACGGAAATGATATATTCCGCAACCTGGTAGACCATCAGGGCGAAGGTGTGGGGATTACTGATATGGATGAGAGGTTCATCTTCGTCAACTCGGCCGCCGAAAATATATTCGGAGTAAAGAGGGGTGAGCTCGAGGGAAGGTCGCTTTTCGAATTCATGCCCGAAAGCGAGCGCGAAAAGATAAAGAAACAGACAGGGCTCAGAAAACAGGGAATGAAATCGACCTATGAAGTAAAACTCATCAGGGAGGATGGCACTCCTATTATTATACTGGCCAAGGTCCTGCCCCAGTACAACGAGTGGGGGGAAGTGATAGGATCGTTCGGGATCTTCAAGGATATTACCGAGAAGAAAGAAATGGTCAAAAGGCTGAGGTCGCTCTCCGCCATGGTGGAGCAGTCCACCGATGGTATAATCAAAACTGACCGGGAAATGCGTATAAAATATGCAAACCGGGCCTCTCTTGAATTATTTGGATACACCCTGAATGAAATAAAGGGGAACAGCCCCGATATTTACTTCGCCGAGCCCCCGGATAAAGAATTCCGGGAGAGGATCTCTACCGCTCTCTCTGAGGGCAGGGAATTCAACTGCAGGGAGGGGATCCTGAGCAGAAGAAAGGACGGCAGCACCTTCGTATGCCAGTTCAAGATAAGTCCCATCGTCGGACCTAAGGGGAAAATCAAGGGCTATCTCGGCATCCAGAGGGATATCACTGAGCAGAAAAGTGCCGACAGGAGATTAAGAGAGAGCGAACTTAAATACAGAATGTATGTGGATAACTCTCCGATCGGATTATTCATCGCGGACAGCCATGGTAGGTACCGGGACGTAAACGAAGCCGCCTGCAAACTTCTCGGGTACACCAGGGATGAGCTCCTGAGTATGTCTATCTCCTCGCTGGATAAATCGGATAATCCTGAAGAGACCAGAAGAGATTTTAAAACTCTTCAGGAAACGGGCACTCTGAAAACTGAGGTGAAGCTCGGGCACAAGGATGGACACGCAATCGATTTGCTTATGGACGCGGTAGTCCTGGATGAAGAGAGATTCATGGCCTACTGCCAGGATATCACCGATATCAAGCGGGTGGAGAAGGAACTCCTCGAGACAACAGAACGGCTCGAGCTGGTAATGGATGCCGGTACCCACGGATTCTGGGACTGGGACCTTCTTACCGATGAAATCTATTTCAGCACCAGGTTCTACTCCATGCTGGGATACGAGTACGGGGAACTTCCAATGATAAAGGATACCTGGATCAACCTTATACACCCTGATGACAGGAAGGGAGTCCTTCAGGAGGTGGAGAAAAAGATCAGGAAGGCCGAACCGTATGAAGCTGAATTTCGGCTTCGATGCAGGGACGACTCCTATAAGTGGATCTCGGGGAGGGGAAAAAGCTATGACCTGGGACATGACGGGCGGCCTACTCGAATAGTGAGCATTCATGAGGATATTGATAAACGCAAGCGGGCGGAGGAATCACTGAAGGAGAAGAACAGGGAGCTGGATAAGAGCTACTCCCGTATACATGAACTGACCGAGATGATTGCCGATATTCTATGGAGCTTCAGGGCTGACGAAAATGGCGAGATCTTCGAAGTATCGATATCAGGCCAGGTCGATGATTTTCTGGGACTTGAAAGAGGCACCATAGATAATGATCTGAACAGGTATTTTTCATATGTACACCCTGATGATATCGGCTCTGTTCTGGAGACTCTGAAAAAGGCGTTTGAAGTCCACAACCGGGAGATGGAAAGCGAATATCGGCTTCTTCTTCCGGACGATCAGGTCAGATGGGTCCACTCCAGGGGAGTTTCCATAGAGATGCGTGACGGCTCCAGCAAGCTGTATGGCAGAACCACCGACATAACCAAGCTCAAAAAGGCGGAGGAGAATCTCAGAAAGGTCAACTCCAGGCTGGAGGAAGCCACCAGAAAAGCAAACTTATTGGCGGAGCAGGCTGAAAAGGCGAACCGGGCAAAGAGTGAATTTCTGGCCAATATGAGCCACGAGATCCGTACTCCCATGAATGGTGTAATCGCAATGATAAAACTTCTTCTGGATACCGAGCTGAGCGATGAGCAGCTCCGTTATGCCGAAACAGTAAGTTCCAGCGCGGAATCCCTGTTGATAGTAATAAATGATATACTCGATTTCTCCAGGATCGAAGCGGGCAAACTGGAGCTCGACAGGATCAATTTCAACCTCCGGAAACTGGTTGAGGAGCTGGCCGAGACAATCTCGATAAGCGCCTATGAAAAGGATCTTGAACTTGCCTGTGAAGTTGATCCGGAGCTGCCCGAGCTTCTGATAGGTGATCCGGGAAGGCTGCGCCAGATCCTGACCAACCTGGCAGGTAACGCCGTCAAATTCACGGCCAGAGGTACTATCAGCATTCGGGCATTCCTCAAATCAGAGGATGCTCAGTATGCCAGGGTAATGTTCATGGTTACAGATACCGGGATCGGGTTCAATACCGAAAAAATGGATTCTCTTTTCGAGCATTTCAGCCAGGCGGATTCATCCACTACCAGGAAGTACGGGGGGAGCGGGCTCGGTCTGGCTATATCAAAGAAGCTGGTCCAAATGATGAACGGTGAGATAGGCGCCGAGAGCGAGGTCACAAAAGGATCTGAGTTCTGGTTCACCGTCAGGCTCGAAAAGCAGCCTGAAACCGAGAATTCCGGCAGGATCGATATCCCGGAACTGGAAGGAACCCGCGTTCTGGTAGTAGACGATAATCCCATCAGCCGTAAAATCCTGAATAAGCAGCTCAGCCACTGGAATATGATTGTGTCAACATCTCCCGGAGGCCCGGAAGCTCTGAAAGAGTTAAAAGTTGCCGCTTCCAAAAAGAAGCCATTTGAAATTGCCTTAATAGACAGGGATATGCCGGGAATCAGCGGGGAAGAACTGTGCCAGGGAATTGATGATATAAGCTCTCTCAGGGAACTGAAAAAAGTACTGATGATTAACTTCGGCATGGAACATACAGTCAGATCCAGTGAGAACCGATCGATAAATGAATATCTCAACAAACCTGTTCGCCGGCGAGATCTCCTGGACACCCTTGTAAATCTAAGCCGCAGCAGGGGAGAGACTATCTCCGGGAAATCCCGTGAGCCAGGGCTTCAAAAAAAGATCAAATCAGATTTATCGGGTGCCGACGCGCATATCCTGCTGGTGGAGGATAACAAAATCAACCAGAAGGTGGCGCTGGCAATTCTCAAGAGCCTGGGGCTGAAGACTGACCTGGCGAACAACGGAGAGGAGGCGTTAGCCGCACTTGAGAAAACTCACTACGACCTGGTCCTCATGGATCTTCAGATGCCAAAAATGGACGGGCTGGAGGCAACCCGTATAATCCGCAGCTCTTCAAAGGTGCATAATCCCGATCTGCCTGTAATCGCGCTGACCGCACGAGCGATGAAAGATGACATGGACCAGTGCCTTGAAGCTGGAATGGACGGATATATTACCAAGCCGATCGATCCGCAAACACTTGCGGAAAAGGTTAGTGAATTCATTACAACCGAATGAAGCTGTCTGGTGCCCTATCCGTTCAGGTTACTTGCCGGGCTCTTGCAGCAAGCACGAACTTGCTGAAACCTTGCTAGAAAGCCGAAACCACCCCAAGTACCACCCTGTTCCTCTCCTCGTCCACGAACCTGGTATACTCACCCAGGAGCCTCAGGTTTCTCGCCAGAAGGTATGTCCCGCTGAAGGTAACGGTTTCGTAATCATACAAGACAATATCACTGTCGATCATATTGTAGAGCAGGGTGAAGTAGGTTCTGGAGCGATCATAATATGGCGCAAAGATGAGCTCCGCCACGACTCCTTCGGTCCTGTAATTCTCGCCGGATATTTTTTTCATGCCGGGATTGGTATCCTCGCGGATCATATACTGCCCGGTAAAGGAAAATCTGTCTATACTTATACCTACATCAGGCCCGAAATAGGTGATTTCGTTATCCCAGCAGACCGTTGAATCGGAGCAGCCCCCCAGTTCTCTTCCCAGATAATAGAATCCACCCACGCTGAGGTACTTGCCTATCCCCTGGGTAAGGCGCAGCCCCACGTTCTTGTACTTGTCGCTGTCGAAGAACCTGTCCTCGCCCGCTTCATCAATGCCATTACCGTTTACCACCATGGCAACCAGATCGGTGGAGGTCTGCTCGATGCCGTAGGTAATCATGACTCCCCTGTCGTAGGTGAGGTTGGTGTTGGAGAGGCCTACCTTGGCGCGGTAGATCTGGTAATCCTCAAAGGTCAGCCTCAACTCACGCTTCATCAGCGGATCGGATGTCTGGAACTGGCCTGCCATGATATCCACCCCGCTCCCCAGGATATTATCGAAATGAAGGTAGGCATCCTCCAGCCCTGCCACCTCTCCCCTTTCGGAGAGGTACATATACATATAATAGCTGACATTCTTGAACAGCGGGCCGCCTGATAGAAGCTTGACTCCCCAGGGGGCCTGAATATCGTTGGAAATATCTTCATCCGGATCTATCAGCGAGAACAGCTCGAACTTCATCGCCAGGGGAAAATCACGGTTAAGCCACAAGTATTCATCACCGGCCGAGATGTAGTCTCTCGCCTTCTCCTCCTCCGGTATAACGAAACCGTCACCGGCGTATTCATCACCGTAATCCTTCAGCCGGGGAAATGGATTGTGGCAGGTGTTGCAGGATATCTTGTATCTCCTGGCGAAGGCCGGAATCGGGGCCGCCCTTTCGGTCCATATCATACTTATTACAACCGCGCAGATAAGCAGTAGCATCAGCATCCGCTTCTTCAAAACAGCTCCTCCTCATTTAATGGTTCAGTCGTAAACTACTATTTCCGTGGAAGTCTGGTTGATCATATCTATCTCGCTCTCGTCAGCCGGCACATTAAGGAACTCCGCGACCGGCTTGACCAGCTTTCGGTAATTCAGTGTGGCAGTAATGGTTACCTTTCCAAAAGCTATATCTTCGGGCATTGTCCAGGAATACGTTTCTATTACGGTCTCTCTGGGGCCGATCCGGTAATCAACACCAAGCTTTCTGGTATTCCACTGCATGATGGTCATTATTCCATTTTCGTCCAGGTATGGCATACGGAAGATCCTCGACCCTATGGGAACCTCTTCGCGCGGTACTCCCTCGAAATCAGTATCTCCCAGCGGGATGCCCATATCTCTGTAGGCCAGCTCATCACTTCCGATGGTATACTCTTCACCCTCGAATCCCTTCCGGTCAACCGGGATATTGTATTTCCTGCCATCCTGGTCTACCGCGGCCAGCTCCAGCCACAGAATCCGGTCCTCCACCGAACCGGTTGGTACCTTATGCCCTGCCTTGGCGTTGAACAGCTCGACCTTTATGACTGCGGTTCCATCGTAGGGCACCTCCGGCTCGAGGGTGTGCATGGAGATCTCTATCGCTCCCCTGAGCTTGGCCGGGCTGTGGGCGCCCAGGAATATATGCTGGGCCACCATACCTTCCTCGGCCATCTTGGCACTTCTGCCCTTCGCCTTGGGCATGTGGCAGTCGAAGCATTTTACACCCTCTTTTGAATAGGGGCCTTCCCGCCACTCTATCTGAGTGGATTTAACCCATATTCCGAAGGGGTTCTTCTCATTGTGGCAGCTGCCGCAAAGTTCGGTCCTGGTAAAGATCTCATTGTATTCTGTAATATGGTGGGGAGACTCCAGGCCAGGCTTGCTGCCATATTTGGTCCTCCCCGGAACCGACACCCAGCTGTAGTTAACCGGGGGATCGCCCTCCACATCTATTATGGTATGACAGAGGTCACAGCTTACTCCCTCGTTCGCTCTCGATCCTTCTGCCGGCCTGGGAGGAGGAAGGTCACCCGCCAGGTAGGCAAGAGGTGCGTGACACCCGTTGCAGCCATCCACCGCTTCCTTCATGGAAGGGTCCTTTTTGGCATGCTCTACAGCCAGATCAAAATATTCTATCTCGTCCCAGTGGTGAGTGAAAGACTGAGACATCATCGCCTGGCGCCACTGACGGTAAATACTGGTGTGGCAGCTGGCGCAACTCTTCGGCTTCTCATAGTCGCTGTAGCTCCGGCTTCCCTTGGCATCTTCTCCACTTCTGGACTGCCCGCAGAAAAGAACGGCGGACAAAATAAATATGGGGACAATTATCTTATTCATTCTGGCTCCCTGATTAAATCCTTTTCTATTTCTAACATTAATGTCCCGATACTACAACAAAATTATGATAATGACAGCTTTAACGGGAGATAATACCTGATTTATCCCCGTCTTCTCTTGGTCAGCAGAATAACCGACCTCAGTTCTTTCTCATCCCTGGCATTGCTCCACTCGCGGTGAAAATCGGGGTCCTGCAGAATCTGGGCAATATACATCAATGCCCTCAGATGAAAATTCCTCTCATCAGACGATCCTATGAGGGCAAAAACGGTCTTGACCGTCTCCCCCTCGCTGTTCCACGTTATGCCCGCTTTGTTTCTGACCAGCACTATATCGAAAAGATGCTCTCCCTCAACCACCACGTGGGGTATGGCGTGAGGTACGGCAACTCCGGGGTATACCAGTGTGGAAGCCTCCTCCTCGCGTATCTGGAATTTCTTCTCCAGGCTTTCTTTCTTCAATCCCCAGCGTTTTGCCACCACCTCCGCTATTTTGCCAAAAACTTCTTCCCTGGTCATCGGGCGGTTGAGGTCCATAATCGCAGCCTTCTGTATTATCCTGTCGAAACGGTCCAGAACGATCTCGTCCCTCTCGATGAGTATGTCCAGCAGCTCGGCCTCCAGCTCCTTCTCATCTACCCTGAACTCAGGCGCAGTAACGCTCTCTACCATGTTTAGAAAAGCGGACTTGCGCCTGGCCCGTTTTCTTGAATAGAGAAAATACCAGGTAAGCGCCGCCGCTGTGAAGATCAGGGCGGCCGTTATGGTGAAGGTTCCCATTCTGATGATCAGAAACAGGTAGCAGAGGATACCGGCAATCTGGATGAAGGGGAAAAGGGGTGATCGGAAACTCGGTCTGTAATTTGAAATCCTGGAGTAGCGTATCACAATCAGGGCAAGGTTTACCATCATGAACAGCACCAGCATGAATAGCGATGCCACCTTGGCAAGTTTTTCTATGTTGAAGGCGAATATAGCAAGAAGCATGAAGAGGGCGGTGAACAGAATGGAATATACGGGGGTATTCCGCCGTCCTCCTTCCCTGGAAAAGAACTGGGGGATAAGCTCATCCCTGGCCATGGAAAGGGGAACCCTGGAGGCTGTCATTATCCCGGCATTGGCGGTGGTGATGAAGGCCAGGATCGCGGCACCCGCAGTAATTATAAGAAATACTCTGGAGGCCAGCGGATTTACGGTGAACTGAAGCGCCGCGTTGGTAACCGGGGTAAGACCTTCTCCGATCACATCAGGCGGGAGAACTCCGACTATAACGAAAATCACCAGCAGATAGAGTGCCTGCACTATTATGAAAGCCGAGAAGGCGCTCCTGACCAGCACCCTCTTGGGATTCTTTATCTCCTCGGCCACGCTGGCTATCTTGGTAAGGCCCCCATAGGATATGAAAATCATTCCCGCCGCCACCAGGATCCTGTCCCACTGCCGGAAAGCGATTCCCTTATACGGTTCAAAATCCATGAACCGGTATCCCACCAGGACGAATCCGACCAGGATGGAAAGCAGGAACATGACCATTATCACCTGGACCCGCCCGGATAACTTTAAACTGAAGATGTTAAGGAAGGTGAATACCAAGCAGGCCGAACCGGCTACCAGTTTTATCTGGAATTCAGAAATATCGGGTAATATCAGGGATGCGAACGCTCCAATTCCGACCAGAGCGAGGGCGCTCTTCAGACTGATGGAAAACCAGTTTGCCATCCCGTTGACCACCCCGGCGGGGGTTCCAAGGATACGCTCTGAAAAGAAGTAAGTACCTCCAGCCTTGGGGATGGCGGTAGCGAGTTCAAGCTGTGAAATAAGGGCAGGCAGAACCAGAACTCCCGCAATAAAATACGATATAATCACCCCGGGACCTGCCACCCTGTAAGCCACCGCGGGAAGAACGAAAAGGCCCGAACTGATCATTGAACCGGCTGCTATGGAAAAAACCTCGATCGAATTCAGCTCTTTCTTGAGTTTCATCGATAAGCCCGTTCCGGATTCATGAATAATTCAAACAACATCTCCTGCCGCTGCAAATGAACCTGATTCAGCGCTCATCTGCATTGATCAGGCATAATCATATTAAGGAAAAAGGTTGAGATCTGTCCATAACAATAACCGTTCTGCAAGAACTATGAATTATTCTGAAAAAGTCTCAGGTTTTGAATCAGGAGGAATCAGCGATTTCCCCTGCAGGTTCTTCTTTATCCCTGGGCGATCTGCAGATCCCGTATATCTTCTTCAATATCCCTGCTTGGGCCTCAACGGTAACAATGCAGAGATTCCATATCCTCCACTCGCTGTCACGTTTGTTCCTTATCCTGCAATCGAACGATCTGGAGAACCCACCCTTTCTCTCCTTCTCGATCTCCTCCACTATCCTTAACCTGTCGCCGGGATGAATGAACTCCACCAGGCCCGATACTGACTCAGGGAGCTGTTCCATCGGGATCCCGAATATCTCCTCAACATCCCCGATCCACTTTATCCTTCCCGATTCCAGGTCCCATTCATATATAAGGCTGCCGGTAACGGCGGCCGCTACGTGAAAACGATCGGAGTTCCGCTTCAGTTCATCTATGCTGTCTTTAATTCTATTCATTCTATTAATTGCTCCTTTAATGACTGTTTCGTCAATTGCCGGCATTTATTGAGAAAAACTATTTATTTCCCGGGCTTCCGCGGCAGGGTGGTGCAATTTTGTACAAATGCTTGAGAAATGGTCAGACAATATGTAAAATTCACCTGTTTGCGATTGCTGGTGTTATCAGTCCATAAATCGGGACACGTTCGGAAAGGAAAGAAGGATGGCACATCAGACTCAACTCCTTATGGTCATGATCGCATATCTGAGCCTGCTGATCATATGGGGGATTATCCAGGGAAGGAAGGTCAAGAACGGCTGTGACTATGCCATAGCGGGCAGGAAGCTGCCCGGTCCGATAGCGGCACTCTCTGAGAGGGCTACCGGTGAATCGTCATGGGCACTTCTGGGGCTGCCCGGTTTTGCATATGCTACAGGGCTTTCCGGAATATGGACCGCCCTGGGGTGCGTGGCCGGGATTATTACCGCCTGGGCGGCAATATCGCATAGATTAAGGGATGAAGCGGAAGTGTACGAAGTGAACACTTTCATAGAATATATCGCCAAGAGGCATCATGCCTCCGCAGCTTCGATCAGAACGGTAGCAAGTATAACAATAGTATTCTTTTTCTTCTTCTACGTGGGAGCCCAGTTTCTGGGAGGGGGGAAGACCCTGCATTCCATGTTTAACCTGGATCCCCGGCTGGGCATGCTTTTAACCGCCTTGATAATAGTGCCTTACACGGTTTACGGCGGTTTCAGGAGCGTGGTTTACACCGATGCAGTCCAGGCTGTGGTTATGATCACCGCCCTGGTGGCAGGCCCTGTGGTCGGCATAATCGCAGCCAGCGGAAACCCCGATATCTTCGCGCAGTCCATCCCCGCGGCCCTTTCCAAGGCGGGGCCCGGATACAGCTCTCTGACCGGTACCGTCTCCGGATTTGCCGCCGGGGTTGTTATAATGGGAGGGCTTTCCTGGTTTTTCGGTTACCTGGGAGGCCAGCCTCAGCTGTGTATGCGCTTCATGGCAATTGAAAACCGGGACCAGGCAATGAAAGGGTGCCGAATAGGAATCATATGGACCATTCTCGCCTATATAGGAGCGCTCTCGATCGGCTGGCTGGGGATATGCTTTTTCGGGCCGGAATCACTTCAGGACCCCGAACTGGTTATGCCGGAGGTGATGCTGAGAATATTCCCGCCCGCTATTGCTTCGATACTGATAACCGGAGCTATCGCCGCCATGATATCAACCGCGGACTCCCTGCTAATTCTATCCTCCACTGAACTCTCGGAAAACCTGGTAAAACCTTACATTCACTCCCGGGGAAACAGAAAGGTCCAAGAGCTGTCAGTATGCCGCTGGATTACCGCAATACTGGCAGTGATAGCCCTGGCATTGGCATATATTTCACCTTCCAAGCTGATATACACCATAGTGGGGTATGTCTGGGCCGGGATAGGGAGCACATTTTCGGTGGTTATTCTGCTTACCCTCTTCTGGAAGAGGTATCACGGCAGGGCTGCCATCTCCACTATCGTAAGCGGAATGCTCTTTACCATAATATGGATAAGCACCGGAATGGATCAGAAGATTACCGCCAGGGTCATGACTTTCCTGGTGGCTGGGATAGTTGCT
Source organism: bacterium (assembly GCA_014730075.1). Lineage (GTDB taxonomy): Bacteria > Krumholzibacteriota > Krumholzibacteriia > Krumholzibacteriales > WJIX01 > WJIX01. The sequence continues at coordinate 15,430 of WJIX01000179.1, forward strand.
ATAGCCGCAACTTACCTCTTGGATGAAAAGAGGAACCCCGCCGGATAATCACGCAGGCCAGCACTATTTTAATA
>WJIX01000180.1 GCA_014730075.1 bacterium
ACAGCAGGGTGGTACGTTTGATCCCAAGCATCCTGGCGGCGGCGGAACGGTTACCCCCTGAGTATTCAAGCGCTCTGATGATCTCGGAGATCTCCAGACGGGCCAGCTTCTGATCCAGTGAACTGCCGCTCCGGTGCCTTATTCCGAAAAGAAGTTCCGGCGAGAGATCGGTAACCCTGATAATACCTCCCTCGGCCCGAAAAGCCGCGGCGGTTATCTCGTTTTTAAGCTGCCTCACGTTACCGGGCCAACGGAAGCCGGCAATTACAGCTGACGCTCCTTCGCTGAGCATTATGCTTTCCCGGCGGCCGGTTTCCCCGGAGAACTGAGCCAGGAAGTGACTCGCCAGCGGCAGGATATCCTCTCTCCTCCGGCGAAGGGGCGGAACCCGGAACCTGAACACACTCAAACGGTGATAAAGGTCAGCTCTGAAAGAACCGGATTTGACCGCTTCCTTCAGGTTCCGGTTGGTAGCTGCCACGATCCTGGCCTGGCTCTTTTTTCCCCTGTCTCCCCCCACCGGCCGAAACCACCCGTCATCCAGAAATTTCAGAAGCCCGGCCTGCCCTCTGCCATCCAACTCAGATATCTCGTCGAGAAAAAGAGTTCCGGCGCCAGCCGCCTCCACCAGGCCCTTCCGGGACGATACCGCGCCGGTAAAAGAACCCCGGAGGTGACCGAACAGGGAGCTCTCGAAAAGATCCCCCCGAAGTGACGAAGCATTGAAATCAACAAAAGGCAGCTTCCCCCTTCCACTCCACGAATGGACAATACGCGCTATCACGCTCTTCCCCGTCCCGGTCTCTCCAGTAATAAGAAGTGGTGATGAAGAACCGGACGCTCTCCTGATACCGGATAGCAGCAATTTCATGGAGGTGGACCTGACCACCAATCCGAAAGCCGCATATTCACCACCTCCCTCCCGGGTATTCTCCGCACACCGTTCAGTCCGGTATGAACTGAATACCTTATTGCTATCCACACCACCAGCTCCTACCGAAGAGAAAGAGTTATAACCTGCTGCGACCCCGGGCATTATACTGCGCGCCTTCTCCATGAACCCTGCCGCCCGGTCCTGTTTGTTACGCAACCGGGCAATCTCACCCACCATAACAAAATAACCGGCCTTCAGGGGTGGAAAGCTTGCCTTTATACGTTCGGAACTGTCAGCTTTCTCCAGAATCCGGGACGCCTTATCCGGCTGGCCCTCCCGGAGAAAAACCTCGGCTAGAAGCAGAGATGCGGAAAACCGGCGGTAAGCGCTCCCCGCGCCTCTCTCACCTGCCAGATACCTGCACACCGCGTCACCGGCCTGCGGATATCTGCCCATGGATATATTCACCACCCCCTCCACCAGATCCTGGTGCCGGATTCTCTGCTGATCTCCCACAGACTGGTAAACCCTCCGGGAAAACTCAAGATGGGAAAATGCTTCCCCGGTTTTACTCTCCCTGGCCATCAGGACAGCCAGGTTGGACGAAGCCCGGGCCGCCGATTCTATCTGCCCATGGTTCAGGCAGGCCCGGTGTACATGCCTGAGAACCTTGCCGGCCGGGCCGAATTTACCTCTGTACTTCATGATCAGGGCCCGGTTTATCCACAGGCCAAATGGATAAGGCCCTTTTGCCTCTGCGTGAAATAGTCCGGAAGAAAGGCGCAGATACTCCAGCGACCTTTCAAGCTCTCCGGTGACCAGATATACTCTGGAGAGCATTGCCGCCGCCCAGGCTCCCGAGCGGCCAAGCAACCTGTCCTCTTCCCCCAGTATGGAAATAAGGGGATCGATTATCTCCCCCCTGCCGTCCAGGAACCGGAGATACCTCTCTTCCAGCTCGGGAGGTGTTTTCATTACAGCTCCTCTCTCTGGAAAATGATATTCCGGTCCTATGCCATCATATTATACCATAAATGGGGATTGATAATCAAATGGGCGGGAACGGCTCTATTCCCCGATAATTTTCACCAGGGCCCTCTTTCTTCGCCTGCCATCGAACTCTCCGTAGAAGATCTGCTCCCATGGACCGAAATCAAGTTTGCCGCCGGTTACCGCCATTACCACTTCTCTTCCCATCACCTGCCTCTTCAGGTGGGCATCCCCATTATCCTCTCCGGTAAGATTATGCTTATACCTATCCAGCGGTTCATGTGGTGCCAGCTCTTCCAGCCAGCATTCGTAATCATCGTGCAACCCGCTCTCGTCGTCATTTATAAACACGCTGGAGGTAATGTGCATGGAATTGACCAGGACCATCCCTTCGGTGATTCCGCTCTCCTCCAAGCATTGCTCAACCTGTCCGGTTATATTAACGAAAGCCCGTCGGCTGGGAATATCAAACCACAGCTCTTTCCTGAAACTTTTCATCCTAACCTCCTTAATTCACAGAATATGGAAAGATTATACCGGCTGCGGGCAGAATGTAAAGCCACCATTTCGTTCCGGACCTGACTCAGGTGATAAAGCTCCCCAATATTTATATTAATTGGGTTCTCTGCTGCAATCTCAACCAGTATCCGGTAGTTATTTAACCAATATCTGGAAAATTTTTTCCTGGGGCACGCGGCGGAGGGCTCCTGAACCTGATAGAATTTGCCCTGGCCAGCAGGAAAATCAACATTAAAAAGAGGAACTTGATATCCTGCGGGAGTTATATTCTGAAATTCCTTATCTGGTTTACCTGAAAGGCGGGATCGCCCTGGAGAAAGGAAATTTTGAAGCGGCCGGGCTCTCCATCTCCGATCTGAGGTCTCCTGCCCGGAAGGGAAGCGAACCGGGCAGAACGGCCATTCTACTGGAA
>WJIX01000181.1 GCA_014730075.1 bacterium
GAACAGTATCCGCCCATTTCCGGAAGGTCTCCCCCGAGGGCAGTCGGTAGAATGAGTTGTTGATTTCGACACTGCTCAGCCTGCCGGAATAGTAATCCAGCCACTCCTCCTGTTTCAGATCCGGGGGGTAGAAGTTATCCCTCCAGTGTCGGAAGTTCCAGCCGGATGTTCCTACCCTGACCTCTCCCCGGCGTTCAGACAAGCAGGCACTCCTTCCAGTTTCAGAATTTCATGATTCTTGCATTTATGGCAACTATAACCGTGCTCAGCGACATCAGCACCGCCCCTACCGCCGGACTGAGCAGTATACCGTAGCTGTAAAGAACACCGGCAGCCAGAGGAATGGCAAAGATGTTATATCCGGTGGCCCATATCAGATTCTGTACCATCTTGCGGTATGTGGCAGCCGAGAGATCAAGTATGGCAACCGCGTCCAGGGGATCGCTCCGGACCAGAATCACATCCGCGGTTTCGGCCGCGACATCCGTTCCGGCCCCGATCGCTATCCCCAGATCCGCCCTGGCCAGGGCGGGAGCGTCATTGATACCGTCTCCGCACATCGCGACCCTCAGCCCCCGTTCCCTGATCGACTCAATGGTGTCTGCCTTATCACGGGGCAGAACCTCCGCGAAGTAATCATCCAGTCCCAGCTCTTCGGCCACCCAGCTGGCCACCTCCTCCCTGTCCCCGGTCAGCATCATGGTCTGAATTCCCTTCTCCTTCAGCTTATCTATCGCCTCTCTCGAGGACTCCCGGATCAGATCCCGAAGCAGAATCACCCCTGCCGGCTCCTCTTCGATCAGAACATAAGCGGCGGTCCTGCCACTGTCTTTCCTTTCGTTTTCCTCAGCGGGAATAGAGATATCATTCTCTGTGAGATATCCCCGGCTAACCACTTTCACCCTCTTTCGCTCCACGGAGGCTTCAGCCCCCCTTCCCGGTATCGCCTGAAAATCATTTGCCCTCCAGCTTTCGGAAGCCTTCTCAGTGATCCCCCTGGCAATGGGGTGCTCGGAATGCGATTCCACCGCGGCCGCGTAATTAATCAGAGTCTGTTCGTCCCATTCTTCTGAAAATGCCCGTACCTCAGAGACCCCGAACTGGCCGGTAGTAAGAGTTCCGGTCTTGTCAAAAACCACCGCCTGGATAGTGCGGGCGGTTTCGAAGCGATCGCGGTTTCGAATCAGGAGGCCATTTGCAGCCCCCAGGGCTGTTGAAACCGCCACCACCAGCGGTATGGCCAGGCCCAGTGCGTGAGGACAGGTGATAACCATCACCGTGACTGCCCTGGTCAGGGCAAAAACAAATTCACGTCCGGCCGCAAGGTGCCACACCAGCAGGGTAATGACACCGGCGGAGATAGCAACCACGGTCAGCCACACTGCCGCCCGGTCGGCCAGCCCCTGGGTATGCGACCTGCTCTCCTGAGCTTCTCTGACCATATCTATCACCTGATTCAGGAATGATTCATCCCCTATCCTGCCCGCCTTCACCGTCAGCGAACCGTCACCATTTATTGATCCCCCGATTACTTCCTCTCCCTGCTGCTTCGAGACCGGCTCAGACTCTCCGGTAACCATCGATTCATTGACCGAACTGGTACCCTCCACGACATTTCCGTCAACCGGTATTTTCTCCCCCGGTTTTACCAGCACCAGGTCTCCTGTTTCCAGCTGGTCCACCGGAACATCTTCGGTGTCTGCCCCTTCGACAATGCGGTGGGCCTCTAATGGCATCAGCCTGGCCAGCTCCTGTAGTGCCCGGGAAGCCCCCATCACTGATCTCATCTCCACCCAGTGACCCAGCAGCATCACATCGATCAGGGTGGCCAGCTCCCAGAAGAAGAGTCTGCCCGGGAGGCCGGCCACCACCGCCGTGCTGTAACCCCAGGCAACCGTAACAGCCATCCCTATGAGGGTCATCATCCCCGGTTTTCCGCCCCTGAGCTCCCTGACCAGGCCGGAAAGGAAAGGATATCCACCGTAGAAATATATTGCGGTGGATAACAGAAGAAGAACCCAGCTGTCACCGGGAAATGACAGCGCGCGGGCCAGTCCCAGAAAATCCCTTATCATCGGAGAGAGCAGCAGCACCGGAACGGTTATGACCAGCGATACCAGAAAGCGTATCTTGAAATCCCTGGCCATCATCTCATGGTGGGAGGAGTGATCGTGCCCTCCGTTATTTCCGCCGGATTCATGCTGAGTGTGATTATTCATGTTATCTCTCATGAGAGTTTATCCCTTCTGCTGATCTCCACTTCTGACCGCATCGATGATCGCACGGCAGAAGGGGGGAAGATCGCCCGGCATCCTGGAGGTGATGATATTCCCGTCTTTTACAACCTCGCGGTCTATCCATTCAGCTCCGGCGTGCACCAGGTCATCCCTGATGGAGAAGAAGGAGGTAACCTTTCTGCCTTCTATCACCTCCGCTGATGCCAGCATCCAGGGTCCGTGGCATATGGCTGCTATCACAGCCCCCCGCGAGTCCATCTCCCTTACAAACTCTACCATCTCCCTCGAGCGGCGCATATGGTCCGGGGAGTACCCCCCCGGTATGATCAGGGCGGAAAAATGTTCAGGCGATATATCGGAAATCCCTGTATCCGCCCTGGCACTCAGGCCCCGCTTTCCGCGGTAGGTTTCAGCCCGGGGACCTATGGATGTAACCTCCGCCCCCTCCTCTCCCATCCTCAGGGCAGGATACCAGAACTCCAGATCTTCATAGAGATCAGCCAGAAATATCGCAATATTCCGGTTCTTCAATTTCATAATAATCCCTCTCTGTTGATGCTTCAGCTTACCACTAACTCCCGGCCAGGTCACCGGAAAAGATTTAATCCTTATTATCATTATTTAACCTCTACCCTGGCCTCAGGTTAACCGCCTGAGTACACTATTTACTGACTTTTATTTACCTTTCCCTTCATCGATTATGTCCTGCCACCGCCTGGCGGATCTGTTCCCGATGGGCGGGTAGAAAGAAATCATGATTTGGTGGATTCAGTCCATTGAACTGTAACCTTATCCATGAGAGCATTTTACATGAGCGTAGCATTCAACAGGATCGGAGGCGGAAAGAGTATGGCAGAGAAGAGGATAGAACCCATGATGAACGGGAGAATCAGCGGAAGCCGTAAGACCGATTACCGAGGGGATAACGGCCCGGGAAAAGGTCCCGGAGACCCACCGCGGAAACCGCCCCCTCCACACCGGCCCACTCCCCCGCCCGAACCGACCAGGCCGGGCAGGAAACGGAGGAAACCGGGAGATCCTCCGGATACTCCCCCTAACAGCCCGCTTTCCTGAACAGAAGGGAATAAGAGACATGTCTCTGACAGATATATTATTCGCCTCGGCAAGAGGTATACTTCCGCCACTCCTGTTCAGTTTCTGGTTGGGCCGCAGGGACCCCTGCACAGGCGCTCCTGTCTTCTTTCTGACAGTAACAGTATTCTATTATTCATCATTCTTCCAGGGGAGTGGGTTATGAGCAGGATAATAACATTGACGATGAATCCTTCCGTTGATCTGAACGCACGAATCGGGCATGTAGTGGCCGAACGGAAACTGAGATGCGAAAAACCCTCACGTGAACCGGGGGGAGGGGGCCTGAACGTTTCCAGGGCCCTGAACAATATGGGGCGCGGCTCCTCCGCCATCTACCCCGCCGGGGGAGAAATGGGCAGGCTTCTGAGCAACCTTCTGGAGGAGGATGGGATCGACCACTACCCCGTTTCGATCAGCGGGAGTACTCGCGAGAATATAAATATCCATGAGAGCAACACCGGCCGGCAGTTCCGTTTCCTGATGCCGGGCCCTGAAATCTCCAAGGAGCGTTGGCGCGAGTGCATAGATACGGTAACACGCCTGGAGCCCTCAGACGCGCTGGTGGTAGCCAGCGGGTCACTGCCACCAGGTGTTCCGAAAGACTTCTATGCCATTCTTGCCGGGGCTGTAAGAAAAGCTGATGGTCGGCTCATACTGGATGCTCCCGGAGAAGAGCTGGATGCGGCGCTGGAGGAAGGAGTATTTCTGATCAAACCGAACCGCAGGGAATTCCGCAGCCTGGCCTGTAGAGAAATAGATTGCGCCAGTGATATGAAGGAAGTCGCCGAAGAGATAGTGAAAAGCGGCCGGGCCGCCATGGTGGTGGTATCCCTGGGGGCGGCCGGAGCGCTGGCTGCCACCGGGAGTGGGAGCTTTCGCTACCACGCCCCACCGGTACCCCTGGAAAGCAAGGTGGGTGCTGGAGACAGCATGGTGGCCGGTATAGTCTACGGGCTAGCGGAGGATTACAGCGCCGAAGAGGCGGTCCGCCTGGGCATAGCGGCCGGCGCTGCAGCGGTGATGACCCCGGGCACCGAACTATGCCGGAAAGAAGATGTTTTTAGAATATACCGGGAGATGAAAGAATGATCTCTGCGGCCGGAAGTATCAATTCACAGGAATCGGATTGAACAGAAGAGAAGGAGAATAGAATGTCATTGAACAGAATTACAGTAATTATCACAGCTATTGCGCTTCTTGTATCAGCCTGCTCCGAGCAGGATGGCGCAAAGAAAGAAACACCGGAAAAACCACAGGATGCTGAGGTACTGGTATCACAGATTCCTGACAGCCTTAAGAATGACGATCTCCACATAGAGTTCGTTTACGCTGAGGAAAGGATCTGGGAAACCTCCCTTGCCGTTGCCATTGACCCGCCGCCGGAAGGGAATTACGCCGGGCTGGACAGTTTCTTCGTGGTGGTAAACAGTAATAACTCAAAGAAACAGCATCCGGTGGCCGAGATAGGACCGCCCCGTGCCGACTATGACGGAAAGTGGAGAACCTTCAGGGTAATATGGAAAGAACAGGGGTTCCTGGCGCATAAAATAGTCCCGATCCTGGAATCCTACCATGATATCCTGGTTGAGCAGGGACTGGGCCACCTGGAAATAAAGCCCGGATCACCGGAGGGAGGGCCCCCTGAATTCTTCGCCTCCCATCTTAATCCACTGGAACCGATGGATGTCATCAGGGAGTAAACTTCAACAATTGAAGTAATGAAATGGCGCCGGGCCCGTAAACAGGATAATCCAAACTTCCCGGTGCGGAAGGCAGATATACAGCAGCCGAGAGGAGGCCGAAAGATGGAAATTCCGATAGAGATATCTTTCAGGGGTGTAGAGAAGACCCCTGGGCTGGAGGAACTGATCCGAGTATCTTCTGAGGAGCTGGACAAGGTATGCGGGAATCTGATCAGCTGCCGGGTGGCTGTGGAGAAGCCGCAGGAACACCAGAAGAGCGGCAATCCTTACCGAGTCAGGATAGATATGCGGGTGCCCCCCGGCCACGAACTGGTGGTGAAGAGCAGTCCGGGTGACAAACCTATGCACCAGAGCCTGAATACTGTTATCACGGAAACCTTCGAAGCAGCCAGGCGCCGACTGAGAAAACTGACCGAGCAGATGCAGGAAACTGCCGGCAAACACCCCGGCGAAGAGGATACCGCTTTTGTGGCGCGCCTTTTCAGGAACGAAGGGTACGGCTTCATCCGTGCCCTTGACGGGGATGAATACTATTTTCACCGGAACAGCGTCCTGTATGACGATTTCGAGAGACTGGAGCCGGGCACAGTGGTGAGATTTGCCTCTGAAAAGGGTGAGAAAGGCCCCCAGGCCAGTACAGTTGAGATAATAGAGAAACCTGCGGGCGGGATCGGCGGATAAACCGCCCTTTCCCACCTGCGATAACGGTTACTACGGTCTGCCGCAATCCCGGCAGGGAGTTCCCCGGTAAGGCCTCATCCGCAAACCGAGAATAATCAACAGCGCTCCGAAGATGATAAAATAAAGGGCTACCAGCCAGAGCAGGGCGACTACTGCGGCTGACGGTACCAGGGTCAGAATAAGCCCGAAGATAACCGATAGAACTCCCCCGGCGGTCAGAAGCCATTCACCTGCCCGGGTAGCACTGAGCTTCAACCCTGCGATTATTTCCAGTATACCTGTTATAAGAGCCCACAGCCCCACCAGAAAAGCAAGCACAACCGCTGCTGTCTCGGGCCTGATCAGAGCGAAAAGCCCAACCAGAATCCCCAGAGCTCCCTCAACGAAAAATATCCACCAGGCGCTGACCTGCTGCCTGTGAGTAACGGAAGAGCCCACTGTTATGGCTCCATCCAGAATCAGAAACATCCCAACCAGTATGAACAGGGCCCTGACTGTATGCCCGGGCCAGATAAATGCAAGAATACCAAGTGCTACCGCCAGGGCTCCCCTCAATACCAGGGCCCACCACTTTCTCGAGACCATTATCAGCATAAATACACCCTTTCACCTTAAAATGATCAGATATTAACTTTCATCCTCCATCATAGAAATAAAATCATCCTCCTGCAGAATTTTCACTCCTTTCTCTTCAGCTTCATCGAGCTTGCTTCCTGGACCGGACCCGCGAACCAGATAATCGGTCCTGGAGCTTACACTGGAAGTAACCCTCCCCCCCATAGATTCCACTTTCCTTATGGCCTCCTTCCTGGTGCAGCTTTCCAGCTCCCCAGTGAACACGAATCTCTTCCCATCAAGGGGGAGTTCTCCCCTTTCCATTTCCACTTTCCGGATCTTCAATCCCGCATCATAGAACCCCTCCAGGCTTTCCCTGTTTCTCTTATCCCGGAAAAAGTGATAGATCGATTCGGCTATCTCCGGACCAATCTCCCCGGTGTCCTCCAGTTCATCCCTGGCGGCATCCCGGATCTTATCCAGTGAACCGAACTCCCGGGCCAGCACCCGGGCGACATGCTCTCCCACGTGCCGGATACCCAGAGCGTATATGAACCGGTCCAGGGAAGGATTCCTGCTATTCTGGATATTCCGGTAGAGCTTCCCGGCCGATTTTTCAGCAAAACCTTGCAGCTTCCGAATATCATCCCGCTCAAGGTTGTACAGGTCGGGAAGATTTTCGACCATACCGTTTTCCAC
>WJIX01000182.1 GCA_014730075.1 bacterium
GTGGTATCCCACATCTATACTGGCTCCGGTTACCGCGTCGATGCCATTGAACTCCGAGGATTCGGCCCAGACGGGGAGGACTACCTGCCGGTCGCGGACATGCCCGCTGAAACCGGAAACATACAGCGTCCTGATATAGTTGCCCCTGCTATCCTCTATCCATACGGCGATCTGGGGAGGAAGCTCATCCCGGTAACCCAGAACAAAGTCGACTTTTACAGTCCCATCCTGCTGCTCATCCTCATCCATCCGCCACAGGTCCGGTTTCATGTCACTGTAGGCCTGTATGGCGGCCTCCGATTCCGGATATTTCACAGTGGCCTCTATCCAGTGATGATTTCCCTTTTTATGGTAACCCACACCCAGCAGATAATGCGCTGATGCCTTTACTGAATCGGGAAGGGGGCTGCTCAGGACCATCTCCAGATCAGCCAGCCCCTGATCAGATTTTCCGGTGAAGAAGGGGAAATATATCAGCATGGAACCGCGGGTATATCTCAATTCCATGTTATCAGGCCTGATATCTACCGCCCTGTCCAGGTATTTTACCGCCTTCATAACCAGGTTGGTCCTGAGGTCGGTGTCGCTGGCGATACGCTCGTCGTAACCCTCCTCCGCAAGCCTCGCGTAGGCAAGCCCCAGGTATCTGTTAGCATCGTAACTATCCGGGTTCTTCTCCGCCGCCTGGCTCAGAAGCTCCCTTGCTTTTGAGTAATCCCCGTTCATGTACGCCTCCCTACCCCGCGATATCATCCTGGATGATTCAGGGGTCGGAGCCTCTGAACTCTGCTTCTTCATCTTCTCCTTTTGCGCTGACAGCTTTTCGATTTCCTTTCTGGCCCGTTCAGCCTGGCTGCTGCCGGGGGAGATCTCCATGATTTCCTCCCAGGCTTTAATCGCCTTATCATGGCTGTTGCTTTTCCGGTAAGCCTCGCCCAGATGTGTCCATACCGCTATCTGCCTTCCGCTGGAAAATTCCTCCGGGGATTCGGAGATTATCGAGGCCGCAATTTCAAGGTCCTCTATTCCCATATTCATCTTTCCCAGGAACTCGGGGACATTAACATATATTATTCCCCTGTTCATACGGACTTCCGGATTATCCGGCTCGAGCGAAACCGCCTTGTCCAGGAGCCGAAATGAACGGTTGGCCAGTCTTCCTGCCTCCGTGAAATCAGTGGTGCTACCCGCGCTCATTCCGGTGTACAGCCCCAGATAGGAAATCAGAGTAGCGTTTTCGGAGTGTTCTTCCAGCGCTTTTTCCAGAATTGATACCGCCTGGCCCAGTTCCCCCTTCTGCTGGAGCTTCTCCGCCTCCATGATCTGATCTCTTATGCTGTCCTTTGCGTAAGCGGTTGAAATAAATGTAATAATACAAATAAGGATCCAGATATTCCTGCTCATGTCAAAACCTCCCTTTAATAGCAGATTGGTCGGATATGTTACGCATTCTGAATAATAAATGTTGCATTTCCAGTTAAAAAGGTAAAGTATTAATAATGAAGAAACGAATTATGATATAGATAGTCATCGCCCCAGAATAGATGAAATCTGAAAAGAAAGCTGCATCTTATGGAACCGGCAAGAAAAAGTATAATGGAAAATCTGAGGATTCTTATAATCGAGGATGAAGAGAACGCCCGGAAAGTTACGGCGAAGTACCTCTGCGAATACGGGAGTTGTGATACCGCGGAAAACGGCGAGGAGGGGATGGAGCTCTTTATCAGGGCCAGGGAAGAGGGTAATCCCTACCATGTAATCTTCCTCGATATCCTGATGCCGAAGATGAGCGGTCGAAGGGTGCTGGATAGAATACGGGAGATAGAGGACAGGGATAATCTCAGAGATTCGGAAAGGGCCAGGATAATAATGACCAGCAGCCTCAGCGACCCCAGGAGTATCTCCCGCGCTTTTAAATCGAGGTGCGAGGGCTACCTGGTCAAACCTTTCGGCAGGAAGGACCTGGAGGAGCAGCTGCAGTCACTGGGCCTGCTGAAAGATCCCGCCTGAATTTTTCATTTTCCCGATACGGTCTGCCTCATTGGCTTGTACTTGCCTCGATATGACCTGAAGCTCTGCGGGAAGACCATTTTCCTATCCGGAGCAGTAGTTAATTCGGGCAGGGATTCCCGGAAATTATTAAGCGATGAATTGCTTTTGGCCACCAACAGCCTGGAGCAGCCCCCGAGCATCAGAAAAGCTCCGGTATGCGGCAGTGAAAAGGGAGTATATATAGCGGAGATTCATTCTCTTTTAAGCTCTACCAGGGTCGCTCCCCAGCCACCCCCCTGTTCCCCGGCAGTACGGAAAGAAGATACCTCCGGGAGTCTGCCGAGCACGGAATGGACTGTCCTTCGCAGTATCCCTTTCCCCTTGCCGTGAATAATCCTCAGGCTGTAGATATCCCTTTTCAGGCATTCCGATATATAGACCGGGATAAGGTCCTTTACCTCTGACGGCTGAAAGGTATGAAGGTCCAGAACTCCATCTATCGGCATTTCGGCCGGTTCGGGGTTATCCACTTTGTTATGCCTCTTTTCTGGCAGGTGTAACTTGCCGTTTGTAAGCGGTCCTGTTATGTTGTACTATATATAGTAAATGATGACGGGCAGTTTGTTCCAGCGGACAGTTGCAGATTTTCCCCGATTCTTTGTTTTATTCTTTCGCAGCAAGATAAAGGAGTTGTTCATGAGATCGGTTCCAATGAGAATCCTGGTGGTAATGGTGGCATTTATATTTATGAGTGGATGCGGGGGCGATAGCGGCTCGAAGGATGAGAGCGGCGGAGAAACTGCCCTTAGCGGGAAACAGAGTGGTGAAGTTATTGCCGTGGTGGCGGGAGAGGAGATAACGGAGGGCCTTCTCGCCGAACGGGTCGAGGAAATGAAGAAGAGTATGGGCGCCCGAATGAATCCTGCCGAGATGGCACAGATGGAGGGCTCGTTCAGGAACCAGGCATTCTCCAACCTGGTCAATTTCAAGCTCCTGGTCAACGAGGCGGATGGACGTGGGGTAACTGTCACAGACTCGGAGCTCCAGGCCAGAACGGACCAGATCATTGAGACATATCAGTCGGAGGAACAGTTTGACAGCCGGCTCACTGAGCTCGGAATGGATCGCGAAAAGTTCAACTCGCGGCTTGCCAGCCAGATGAAGATCGATAAGCTTCTGGAAATGGAAACCAGTTCCATGGAGGCTCCCAGCGGTGAAGAGGTTAAGGAATATTATGATTCTCACTCCGCACAGTTCGAACAGCCGGAGCAGGTAAAGGCCAGTCATATACTGATGAAGTTAGAGGAGGATGCCGACCAGGAAACAAGAAAGCAGAAGAGAGAGAAACTGGAAGCTATACTTCAGGATATAAGAAACGGAGCATCCTTCAGTGAGCAGGCTTCCCTCTATTCGGAGGGCCCCAGCAAGTCCAAGGGGGGAGACCTCGGTTTCTTCAGGCGGGCCGATATGGTAGCCCCTTTCTCGGAAGCGGCTTTCGCCCTGGAGGTCGGTGAGGTCAGCGATATAGTGGAAACCCGGTACGGGTATCATATCATAAAGGTTACCGATAGGAAGAAAGCCCATACCGTCCCATTTGCCGAGGTGGAAGAGAGAATATCCGGTTATCTGGAAAACACAGACAGAAACGAAGCCATAAACGATTACCTGACCGGTCTGAGGGAGAAGGCAGAAATTCAGTACTACGATTCTACCCTGGTACTTGAGGATCAGCCTGAGTAATCTGATCTGAAAAGACAAGACTCGCCGGTCAGTCCTTATTTCCCTTCCCGGTTCCGGGAACATCCGGAATGGTCTTCTCCTCAAAGGGAAGGCCGCTTTCGCTCTCGATTGGATCAGGGCGGGTAATATGAAGGGGAGTGGCTTTCCAGATCTTGCTGTTATAACCTTTTATCGAGTTATCGGAGGAGAGCGCTCCCATTCCGGCAGTGTTCAGTATCGCCTTCCTGGCCCAACTTTTCTTCTCCCGGTAGTTCTTATCCACCTTCCTCTGGCATTCCCGGTATGATTCGAAATCGGCCAGTACCTTGAACCTGTCAACGTTAAGGAGGTCGTCCACCAGCGGCTGGAAAGCTCCGGGGTCTTCCTTGCAGAAAAAATCCTTTGCAACCAGGTCGATGGTCTCCTTGAGCAGGGTATTCTTCAGGTAGTATTCTCTGGGATTGTAGTTTGAGGCCAGTTTTTCTATCTCCGCGGAGGTGGATCCGAAAATGAATATATTCTCTTTCCCTACATTCTCGGCAATCTCTATATTTGCTCCATCCAGAGTTCCCACCGTAAGTGCTCCATTGAGAGCAAGTTTCATATTGCCGGTGCCGGACGCTTCGTAGCCCGCGGTGGATATCTGTTCAGATATTTCCGCGGCAGGTATAATTCTCTCTGCCAGGGTAACGTTGTAATTCGGCAGGAATACCACCTTAATCAGCCCTTCCGGGTCGGAGTTGATGATCGAACTGGCGCGGCATATCAGCTCTATTATCAGCTTTGCCATATCGTAGTTGGGTGCCGCCTTTCCTGCAAACAGGAAGGTCCGGGGGTGAAAGAGCCCCCTGCCGTTCTCCTTGGATTCTATCCACATGGAGATGATATGGATTATATTGAGCAGCTGCCTCTTATATTCATGTATTCTCTTTACCTGCACGTCAAAAATCGATTCCGGGTTGATGTCGTATCCGGTCAGTTCCTCGGTAAGGTCAACCAGGTCCAGTTTATTCTTCTGCTTCACGCCGGTGAACTCTTCCTGGAATGATCTGTCATCAGCAAGCTCCCTGATCTGTCCCAGCTGTTCCAGGTCCTTGATCCAGCCGGTCCCGATTTTTTCAGATATCAGTTCCGAGAGCCTGGGGTTGCAGGTAAGAAGCCATCGCCGGGGAGTAATCCCATTGGTGATATTCTTTATCTTATCCGGATACAGTTCTTCGAACAGTCTGAAAATCCTTGTCTTCAGCAGGTCGGTGTGCATCCCGGACACTCCATTCACGGAGTGAGAACCAACGATCGCCAGGTTGGCCATCCGGACCTTCTTCTGCTTTCCCTCCTTTATCAGCGATACCTCCGAGAGATAGTCACTGTCGCCGATATGAAGAACGGAAGCTCTCCTGAGGAAACGCCTGTTTATTTCATAAATTATTTCCAGGTGCCTGGGCAGGAGCCTGCCGAACATGCTTACCGGCCATTCCTCCAGCGCTTCAGAGAGAACGGTATGGTTGGTGTAGGCGCAGGTATTTACCGTTATATTCCAGGCTTTATCCCAGGAGAGGTGATGTTCATCTATCAGTATGCGCATAAGCTCTGTTATCGCCAGGGAGGGATGTGTGTCGTTGAGTTGTATGGCCGCCTTCTCCGGGAACATATCGAAGGAGTAATTGTCGCTCATGAAGCGGCGCAGTATGTCCTGTATGGAACAGGACACAAAGAAATACTGCTGCTTGAGCCGAAGCTCCTTTCCCTTGAAGCTGGAATCGTCCGGATATAGTACCTTTGATATCGTCTCGGAAATGTTCTTCTCCTGGACAGCTTTTATATAGTCACCGTCCTGGAAGTAGTCCAGGTCAAATTCGTTCGATGCCCTGGAGGACCAGAGCCTCAGGGTATTGACGGTATCGTTGTCATAACCGGCCACCGGCATATCGTAAGCTATCCCGATTACATTATTGGTATTGATCCATTCAGTTTTCAGCGCTCCGTCCGGCCAGGCGGTGTTGATGGTCCCTCCATAGAACTTCACCGTGTAATTGTATTCGGGTCTCTCTATTTCCCAGGGATTCCCGAACTGCAGCCAGGCGTCCGGTTTTTCGTCCTGCTGCAGGTTCTCCAGCTCCTGCCTGAATATTCCGAATTCATATCTTATTCCGTAACCGAAGGATGGTATTTCCAGGGTTGCCAGTGAGTCCAGAAAGCATGCCGCCAGCCGGCCCAGGCCGCCGTTACCCAGACCAGGCTCAGGTTCCTCCTCTGCAAGTTCCAAAAGGTCCAGGTTCAGGTTCTTCATTGCTGCTTTCGCCTCGCGGTACATCCCTATATTGATAAGGTTGTTTATCAGGGCTCTCCCGATAAGGTATTCCGCCGAGAGGTAGTAAACCATCTTTGCCTTTTTCCTGTGGTATATCTGCTGGGTATTTATCCATTGCTCTATCATTCTGTCCCTGGTGGCCAGGGCCAGGGAGTAAAACAGGTCCCTTGGCGTGGCGGTATACTGGTCCTTCGATTTTGAGTACTCCAGGTGATTGGCGAAGCTGAACTCAAGGCTCTTGCTGTCCATCCCCTTATGGAATATTCCCCATTTCCTGAATAATGAGCTTTCTTTCATTTCTGACCTCCCGGCCGGCCGGTATCGAGATATGCCGGTATCTTTAATGAATTCTGAACACTGTTATATTTTACCGTTTACAGTTCCTGGCGTCAAAGATATATCGGGCCCCTGATGCCGGAGAAGAAGAAAGGTGTTAAACGCATCGCCCGGGATAATCCCTACACCTGGACGTAGGAATACCTGTTTAGGGGTGGACAAAGATTGTTCGGATGTGGTAAAGTGGAGAAAAGAACGGCATATATTAACTGCCGTGAATTATGTACGGAACTCTTGCAATATGCAGTAATGCAGAAAGAGGGTTGAGATGTCTGATAAGGGCATGGCGGCAAAGAAAAGAGTTCTATTCATGGATGACGAGGAGATGATCCAGCGGGTGACGGCAATGATGCTGGAGGGGATGGGTTACGATGTAGAAGTGGTATCTGAGGGGGGAACCGCATTGTCTGCCTATAGAGAGGCAGAATTGCACGACCGGGGCTTTGACGTGGTTATTCTGGACCTGAAGGTCAAAGATGGAATGGACGGCCTCCAGGCTTCACAGAGGATACTTGAAGAAGACCCTGAAGCGGTTATCTATATTTCCACTGGTTATTCCAGCGATCCTATCATCAATGACTACAAGAGCTATGGTCTGGCCGGGGCACTGGCCAAACCTTATACGGCGGATGAGCTGGAAACAATGATGAACAGAGCCACCTCCATTCGTGATTGAAAGCGCCCGGTGGAATCAGATCCTCAAATCCTGTTAGGAAGATGAGACGAACCAGTCTTACGGCTGCCGGTGGGAGTATAATCTCCTTCCCGGTTCCCGCAGAAGGCTTTTTGTTTAAAGTTTCAGCCTCCCCTTCCGATAATCCATCTAAATGGTAATGATTGAAGTTACAATGAGAGGTCAAGTTGCGCATTCTTATCGCCGAAGACGACAAAATTACCAGAAAAATCCTGGAAAAGATACTTACCGATGCAGGCCATGAGGTGATTGCTACCTCGGATGGCAGGGAGGCTATGGAGGAGCTTAAAAGAGATGATGCTCCCAGGCTTGCCATACTGGACTGGATCATGCCGGAGATGAACGGTGTGGATGTGTGCAGCGCGATAAGGGATATCGAATCAAAGGAGGGTAATTATCTTATCCTTCTGACCTCCAGGAAGGAAAAGGGCGATATCATAGCCGGGCTGGACGCCGGAGCGGATGATTATATAACCAAACCATTTGAAAATGAGGAGCTGATGGCCAGGATCAGGACCGGCGAACGTGTTATCAACCTCCAGAAGGTCCTCAACGATAAGATCGAAGAGCTTCAGAATACTCTCGACCATGTCAAAACACTCCAGGGTATAATTCCTATTTGCAGCAACTGTCATAAGATAAGAACAGATGACGAAAGCTGGCAGAAGATCGATAATTACCTGGAAGAGCATACCGAGGTTAAACTCAGCCACAGCCTCTGTGAGAAATGCCTGGATGAGCTTTATCCCCCCGAGGAAGAAGAAGTTCAGAAGGATCGCCCCGAAAAGCAGACCGCTGATTGATACCTCTTGTCTCCGAATAAATTCTCTTTAATTCACAAATTGAGGGATGGCTGAAAATGCTTGACAGTACGCAGTCTGATCTTATATTATGCACACCCCCATTGAATTACCGCAGGGTGGGGCTAAATAAGCATTTTTTATCTTATGTCCCGCAAAAGGAGGCGAAGATGTCTAACGCTGTTGAGGCTTTTATGGAAAAAATAAAGGCCCGTGACCCGAATCAGCCCGAATTTCATCAGGCCGTGCATGAAGTAGCTGATTCACTGATGCCGTTTATCGAGGCCAACCCAAAATATAAAGAGGCCAGAATTCTGGAAAGGATAGCCGAACCAGAGAGAGCAATAATATTCCGCGTCCCCTGGGCCGATGATGACGGTAATATTCACGTCAACCGCGGGTTCAGAGTCGAGATGAACAGTGCTATCGGACCATATAAGGGGGGACTCAGGTTTCACCCCACCGTCAATCTCGGTCTCCTGAAGTTTCTTGCATTCGAGCAGGTTTTCAAGAACGCTCTTACAACTCTCCCCATGGGTGGTGGAAAGGGCGGTTCCGACTTCGATCCCAAGGGCAAGTCGGACGGTGAGGTCATGCGTTTCTGCCAGTCGTTCATGACGGAGCTTTGCCGCCATATAGGCCATAATACCGACGTTCCTGCCGGCGATATCGGAGTGGGCGCCCGCGAGATCGGGTTCCTCTTCGGCCAGTACAAGAGGATCAGGAATGAATTCACGGGCGTACTCACCGGAAAGGGCCTGAACTGGGGCGGCAGCCTTATTCGTCCCGAAGCAACCGGGTATGGCCAGGTCTATTTCGCCGAAGAGATGCTCAAGACCAGGGGCGACTCGATTGAGGGCAAGACCTGCACCGTTTCAGGTTCCGGTAACGTGGCCCAGTACGCCACTGAGAAGTGCATACACCTCGGGGCCAAGGTCGTGACGCTGAGCGATTCAAGCGGGATGATTCACGATCCCGACGGCATCAATGAAGAAAAACTCGAGTTCGTCAAGGAACTCAAGAATATCAAGAGGGGCAGGATCAAGGAGTATGCCGAGAAGTACGATGTTGATTATCACGAAGGGGACAGGCCCTGGAAGATCAAGTGCGATGTAGCGCTTCCCAGTGCCACTCAGAATGAGATCGACGGTAAGGACGCGAAAGCGCTCATGGACAACGGGTGTATCTGCGTTTCCGAGGGAGCGAACATGCCCAGCACTCCCGAGGCGATCGAGATATTCCAGAGCAAGAAGATTCTCTATGGCCTTGGAAAGGCAGCCAACGCGGGCGGAGTGGCAACCAGCGGACTGGAGATGTCCCAGAACTCCCTGCGCCTGAGCTGGACCAGGGAAGAGGTCGACGAGAGGCTGCACAATATCATGAAGGCGATTCATGAGCAGTGCGCTGAATACGGCAAGGAAGGCGACTACATCGATTACGTGAAGGGCGCCAATATTGCCGGATTCCTGAAGATTGCCGACGCCATGATGGATCAGGGCGTGGTATAACGTATCGGATCAGAAATCGATCACGTCTGAAAGGGGTTTCCCCGCGGGGGAAGCCCCTTTCTTGTATCTGCAGCTTTCACCCAAGAGATGCGCGGGCCACTCCCAAGCTGGAAAATTGCCTTCAGATATGGTATAATCCTTATGAAACAGGGCCGAGCATAATTCAATCGGGGAGAACACCATGAAACGGTTTATTGCATTTATCACCTTAATTATCATCTTTTTATACTCCAGTGCTGCGGATTCTTCCTCCTCCAGGTTAAATTCATCTCTCAGGCTTCTCAGGGAGATAAATAATGGTTCCGCCCTTAAGGGGCAGAAGGAACGGCTGGTCCGGTCGGGGGTTGACGCCGACAGGGCTTTTATAACGGTCAAGTTCGATCACGTACTCAGCCGATCCGAAATAGAGGAGCTGCGGGGATCAGGCGCTGTTTTCTACTACCTGGACGGGGAGGTGGCAAGAACGGGGTCTATCTATCCGGTGACCATCCCCTATTCTGGTATAGACGGCCTGGCCGCAGACAGGAGGGTCGTCAGAATGGAAAGCACATTCAAGCCGGCAATATATCCGCTGCTGGATGTAAGCTCCCCGGAGATTCAGGCGGATCAGACCTGGACAGAAACCGGCCCTTCCGGGAATTATCTGACTGGAAAAGGTCTGAGGATTGCCGATTTCGATACCGGAATAGATGTCTTCCACCCGGCCTTCTTCAAGGCGGACGGCGATACCCTCAACTGGCTGGACCTTAATGGCAACGAAGCTTTTGATAACGGCGTGGACGCGGTGGATAAGAATAACAACGGCACTGCGGAATCTGATGAGCGGCTCTGTTATTTCGACGGCGAAATAGAGGATTATGCAGGGGTTTTCGGCCCATCCAATCCCAACAACAGCGGTAACGGTTACCAGCCTTATTGGGACTGGCTCTATAATGATATAAATCAGAACTCAATCCGGGAATATGGCCCCGGCTCAGGGTACGGCGATGCCGATCCCACCTTCGGGGAACCGCTATACGTGGTCTGGGACAAGGATAGCAACCAGGTGTTGAATGTCAGCGATCAGCTGATTGCCCTGGGCACATCTAAGATCTACGCCACCATGAACGCCGATTCGGTGGAGAGGATCAGGGGAGTGGACCTGACACTTTCCGACCCCGATGACTATGGCCATGGGACTGGTGTCTGCGGGATTCTGGCGGGAGGATGGACTGGAGTCAGCAGCAGGTTTACCGGTATAGCACCGGAAGCTGAGATTCTGGCCGGCAATTACTTCTCAAATGTGGACCTCTCATACCTGATTCCCTGGGCCAGGAGCAGGGGAGCTGATGTGATGCTTTATGAGTTCGGGGGTTTCGTGTTCAGCTTCCTTGACGGATCATCTCTAAACGAACAACTGGTCACGGCGGAATCTGACACTATTATGCAGGTAGTCCCCTCGGGTAACCTGGGCAGGGGAGGAAAGCATGCCATAGCGGATGTGGCCGCTTCCGATACCGTGATTCTGAACGTAAAAGTCTCCACCTACGGCTCTCAGGACCCCTCCAATATCTACTGGTCCACCCTGTGGCGCACATCTCTATCCGATCTTTCCTTCGAGCTGGAAAGCCCGGCCGGCGGCTCAATTACCATTACCGGGGGAAACCAGTACGTTGACGGATACTATATCTGGTCTTCCGAAGACCAGAGCAGCAGGGGGACCTGTAAGCTGGATATATACGTGGATGAAAACAGTAATCCCGACGTCCTTGGAGACTGGTTCCTCACTGTCGATAACAGCTCTGGTTCGGCTATAGAGGTGATCAGCAACGTGGCGGACAACCTTTCATCCTGGTCGGGAGGAGCCCAGTTCGACAACTACAGGTCTAATGACAGGAATGTCACATACCCGGCCACCGCCGATTCCGCTTTTGTTAACGGATCCTACTCCACCAGGGGTTTCGAGAGTTATTACGGAACCGGCGGCGGTTCCATCAACCCTGGAGAGATAAGCGCTTTCAGCGGACGGGGAGAGAGGATAGACGGCAAGCACCTTCTGGATATCTGCTCTCCGGGAAATTATGATGTTTTCTCCACCAAGTCCCATACCGATGCGGACAGCTATCCCCTGGGGGGGTTCCTTCAGTTCAGCGGTACCAGCGCGGCGGGACCCCATGTGGCGGCGGCAGCGGCATTAGTTCAGCAGAAATGGCCCGACGCCGATCTTAATGAGATAGCATACCTGCTCACTTCCCACGCCGAAACCGATTCGTATACCGGTGCCGTTTACAACGACACCTGGGGTTACGGAAAACTGAGGCTGATGGGAGCGGTAGGGGTGCCGACCGCTGTGGACCAGATGGCGGCTGGAGAGATTCCACCAGCCCTGACCCTGGGGCAGAATTATCCCAACCCATTCAATCCCACTACCTGGATACCGTTCTATCTACCTGAGCCGGGTAGTATAGATATCAGGGTCTATGACGTTACCGGCCGTATGGTGAAGTCGCTGGAGAAGGGATTCTTCACAGCCGGGCGGCACAATACCCGCTGGGACGGGATAAACAGCGATGGCAGCCCCGTTGCCTCGGGGATATACTTCTGCGTGATCAGCCATGGAGGGGCCACCGAGTCCAGGAAGATGGTTCTTTTGAGGTGATTGGCCCGGCATATTGAAATGCAATAGTATACCATCTGTTAGACCGGACCCGTAATATCGCTTCCGGGTAACCCTGTTTCTTATTTGAGAAGAACTGCCTGCCTGCTGGATTCCAGTGCAAGGTTATATTCCGATTCCAGGGATTCAACCAGTTCCCGGACATGTGTTATGCTGTTGACCCTGTATGCGTTGGAGCCGGCGAAAGCAAACCCGTCATCAAAATTTCCGTCTTTTGCCTCTCTGAGGGCTTTTCCTATGCAGTAGGGGGCATTTGCCACATCGCAGGTTTTCAGGCATTTCCACGGGCATTCATATGGTTTCTTCTCTCCGGCGCGTACCTGCTGAAGAAACTGGTTATCTATGGCTCTGCCAGGGAGGCCAACCGGGCTGTCAATGATTTTGAGGTCTTCTACCCGGCAATCCAGGTACTGGCGCTTGAATTCTTCGTCAGCATCGCATTCGTAAGTTGCCACGAACCTGGTTGCCATTTGAACTCCGTCTGCCCCCATATCCAGGAATCTGCATATATCGCCGCCTGAAAAAATTCCTCCGGCAACGATCAGGGGAACTTTTATCCCATGCCTCTGCTCGAAATGGTTGGCAAACTGTTTTGTTTCACGGAATATATTTTCCAGTGTTATTTCCTTGTCTTCTAACTGGTTTCTGCTGAAACCAAGATGCCCTCCGGCCAGGGGGCCTTCTAAAACTATTGCATCAGGCGGATAATCGATCTTCTTCCATTTTTCCAGTATCAGCCTGGAGGCTCTGGCCGATGAAAGCACGGGGACAAGCCTGGTTCCGGAATCCCTGATATACTCTATTTTGAGCTCTGACGGAAGGCGAAAGGGGAGGCCGGCACTGAGGAATATTATATCAATGCCCGTGTCCATTGCTGTTTTAATAAGTGACAAATGATCGGACAACGCCAGCATGATATTAACCCCCAGTATACCATCTGTCATACTGCGGGCTTTCATGATCTCTTTTTTCAGGCCGCGCCTGTTGGCGGCCTCCAGGTCAGTCACGAAATCCGGTTCAAGGTAGCCGATTCCGGCAGTTGCTATAACTCCGATTCCGCCCTGGTTGGCGATCGCGGAGGCGAGGCCTGAAAGAGAAATACCCACTCCCATCCCCCCCTGGATTATGGGTATTCCTGGTTCAAAGTTGCCGATGCGAAGCCCGGGATGCCCGTCGAAACTCATAATTGACTCCTTTTGAACAGGTGGGGATAATGTTCTTCAAGTTCCAAATTAAGTCTCAGGTGAAGTGGATATACATATTCTTCGGTAAAAATTCGCAGCGCCTTTAATCCGTTCTTTTCAATATAATAGTATTTTCTGGTTGGACCCTTGCTGGAACTGACCTTTTTTATGGTGACCATTCCCAGCTTTCTCAGCTTCTTGAGAATCTGGTAAATGTTGCTCCCATCAAGGGTTACGTTATTATCCGAATATTCTTTCAATTTTTCGGATATTTCCAACCCATACATATGCTTCTCCTTAAGCATAAGCAGAATGAAGTAGGTCAGGAATCCCTTCTTGTATTCCCGGCTCCAGATTCTGAGTACTTTTTCAAGGTTTCGCTTTTTCTCTTCAGTCATTTTCGCCTCCTTCTCAATAGGTATTATACATTAAATTATAGTACAATATACTATAGTCAAGAGCTTTTTTATTTAAATAGCATTCTACGGCAAATTAACCATACGGGCTTTAAACTGCAGGCCCCGGTTTGAGCGTTTAAACTCTCCGGGAAATAATTGTTTGTAAGATCAGAAACAGGATGTAAATTATATAATATGACGAAACTTTCAAACACGATAGTGCTTTACGCTCTGGTTGCATTCTCTGTATCCGCCGGCTTCGGGCAACAGAGAGAAGAGCCGGACAAGCAAAGAGTAGGGGGATGTTCCCTGGATACGGTTGCCGTAGGAACTTCCTTCAGGCGGGCGAACCCTCCTTCGTCAGCAGCGTGGATAAAGGTTCACTCCATTGAGTTCGCCGGAGAGGATATTTACAGGGATGCGGTGCGGCAGGTCAGCTCTGCGCTCGATTCGGCGGGGATAGCGGTTTTCAGCTGCAGCGAGCTGGTTCATATAGAGGAGGGGCCCTGCTGGCCCCCCTATACCGTTACTCTGAGAATAGATACCCGGAAGAAGGAAGAAACAGCCCGGCTGCGCCAGCTCCTTGAGCTGAATTCGCCGGGGGGGCTGGCTCATTCGAAGGAGAGGCCCCCCGGCTACGGCGTGCTGTTTATCACCTGCGGAAGGTATGCGGTGGACTGGTGGACTGTCTGGTACCGGGATAATTCCGGCAAAGAGTAGTCGCGCCAGATTTAATTAAACTTATAATTATTTCCCCGCCACCATCGCCTTTACATCCTGGTAGGCGCCGTTGACCGGCCTGATGCCAAATTTGTCCACCAGCACCTTTCCCACCCCTGGAGAAAGGAAAGCGGGAAGGGTAGGCCCCAGGCGGATTCCCTTTATCCCAAGAGAAAGCAGGGCTAGAAGAACCGCTACCGCCTTCTGCTCGTACCAGGCAATATCGAAGGAGATCGGGAGCTCGTTGATATCCACCAGCTGGAATGCCTCCTTCAGCTTCATGGCGATGACGGCCAGTGAATAGCTGTCGTTGCACTGCCCTGCGTCAAGCACCCTGGGTATCCCATCTATATCACCCAGGTCCAGCTTGTTGTACCGGTATTTGGCACACCCGGCGGTCAGTATTACGGTATTATCGGGTAGTGCACCGGCCACGTCGGTGAAATACTCCCTGGTATCATGGCGCCCGTCGCATCCGGCCATAACTATAAAGCGTTTTATCTTGCCTTCCTTTACCGCTTCTACGACTTTACCTGCAAGCTCGGTTACCTGATTATGGGCGAACCCTCCCACTATGGTCCCTGTCTCAAGCTGTTCGGGCGGATCGCACTTACCGGCCAGTTCAATGATTTCCGAGAAATCCTTCGGGCTGCCGTTTTCACGAGCAGGAATATGCCTAGCTCCAGGCCAGCCGGCCATCCCGGTGGTGAATATACGGTCAGCGTAGGAATCCTTCACCGGAATGATGCAGTTGGTAGTCATCAGTATTGGTCCGTTGAATTTTTCGAACTCTTCGTTCTGCTTCCACCATGAGTTGCCGTAATTACCCACGAAATGATCGTACTTCTTGAATGCGGGATAGTAATTAGCCGGGAGCATTTCGCTGTGGGTGTAAATATCCACTCCGGTCCCCTCAGTCTGTCTTAGCAGCTCCTCCATATCCTTCAGGTCGTGTCCCGATATCAGAATTCCGGGGTTGCCCCGCACCCCGATATTAACCTCTGTTATCTCCGGGTGGCCGTATGTTTCGGTGTTTGCCCTGTCCAGAAGGGCCATGGTATCAACGGCGGCCTCTCCGGTCCGCAGGACCAGATTCACCATTTCCTCAACGCCGAGGTCCCTGGTAGTGGAGGCCAGGCCTTCAATCAGAAAATCGTATATCTTCTCATCCTCATACCCCAGCACTGCCGCGTGATCGGCGTAGGCGGAGATGCCTTTCAGGCCGTAGGTCACAAGCTCCCGAAGTGAGCGTATATCCTCATCCCCAGTTGTGAGTACGCCGACACTCTTACCCTTTTCCTCCCATTCCTCCTCCTGGAGGTCCCAGGTTGCCTGGTCGGGAAGGTCCTCTGACGGGCCTGCTTTTTCAGCCAGTTCGTCACGGAGCAGGATAGCTTCGCTTATAAGCCCATGGAAACGTTCATTGTCAAAGTTCGCGTTGGTTATGGTTGCGAACAGCGATTCGGCAAGGAACCTCCCTGCCCTGTTCTTTTCCCCGCCGGCGATATCTGCCTTTTCGGCAAGAAGGGCTATCCCCTTCAGGGTATGAACCAGAAGGTCCTGCAGGTCTGCGGTAACAGCCTCCTTTCCGCATGCGCCCTTCCTGTATCTGCATCCCTCATTTCTGATTGTTTCCTGACACTGGTAACAGAACATATCTTCCTCCTTCGCAATATATTAAAAACCTTATCGATGGACTCTCTCAGAGCCCGTTTAACCCGGGCCGGGCCGCGTATTGCCTACAGGATATCACCCCCTGTTGATATGACATTAACCCTGACCATCCGGCTGACCCCCGAATCACTGAGCGCTTTCTCCACTATTCTTTCGATACCGCCACAGCAGGGGACCTCCATCCTGGCTACCGTTACACTCCTGATATTCCTATTTCTGAATATTTCGGTGAGTTTGCGGATATAATCCTCTATCCCCGAATCGAGCTTGGGGCAGAGGGTGATAACCACTCTTCCTTCCATGAAACGACGGTGAAAGTCTGCGAAGGCGAAAGGTACGCAGTCTGCCGATATCAGCAGATCGGCGTTCTCCAGGTAAGGGGCGTTAGGGTTGATCAGATGAAGCTGAACCGGCCACTGCCTGAGCCGGCTCTGTATCTGCCTGCCTGCAGCCGGTTCCGCTTCGGCTTCCGGCTGGATCGACCTGGCCTCCGAGCCTGGGCAGCCGCAACGGCATTCCGAGAACTCGATTTCCGGCACCGGGATATCCTTTTCGTACAGTATCGCCAGTGCTTCGCGCAGGTATTCCATTTCGCCGTGGTCGCGCAGATGCTCAAGGTGGGCTTTTATCGTTTCCGGCCCTTTCCCAATTATATTCTCCATCACCCGCGCCTCATCGTAAGGTTCAGATTCACGCTCCTCTATACTGATTGCTCCCCGCGGACAGTCTCCGATACATGCGCCCAACCCGTCGCAGAACAGATCGCTAATCAGCCTGGCCTTTCCATCAAGTATCTGCAGGGCGCCCTCGGGGCAGGAGGGGACACACTGTCCGCACCCGTCGCAGAGCTCCTCGTCGATCTCTATTATCTCTCTTTTCATAACTGTGTCTCTCCTCTGTCAGCTGCTGACGAAATCTGAAAGTCTTATATTGCGGTACATTTCGTGGATCTGAGTTGAAATCCTGTGAACCTCGTCCCTGAAAATACATTGATCGAACATGCATTCCTCTCTATCAAAAGGGCATCCTCCCGGTTTAACCTCCCCGTCTATAATTTCCAGGATATCCAGAAAGGCTATATTCTCCGGTTTCATGTTCAGTTCGAATCCACCTGAAGGGCCGCGGGTGGAGCTTACCAGACCCGCCGCCGCCAGCTTCTGAAAAACCTTGGCCATATGTGCCCTGGAGCCATCCAGCCTCTCCGCCAGTTCCTTAACCTTCATCCGCTCGGGGCGGTTACGGGCTATCAGAACCATGGCGTGGAGCGCGAGGGAAGCGCCTTCAGATACTTTTATAAGACTCATCGGATCTCCTTTCATATCAATATTATGTATTTAGGATAGCAAATACCTAAAATGATTGCAAGGATTTTCTCTCCCCCTGTATATTTTTTTTCCCTCACGTGGCGGGCGGCCGGTGATTAATTCACCTTCGGCCTGCCTTCATAAAAAGAAACATTGCCTGTAACTTATTATTTAACAGTATGATAACCATTGTGCTCGCCAGGAGTTGCCTGGCCCGGGATTTACAGGATAGATTTCCGGGGGATCTGTATCACTTTGGCATTTCATTTGCAGTCGGGATTAAATGGAGCAGTGTATTTATTGACTTTGATAATTCACGAATGGAGCGGATATGTCACAATTCATGGAAGTACTGGAATGGTTTGACGAAACCGGCGAGGAGATAGTCCACCGCCTTCCCCCCGAAGGCTCCGGCGAGATAAAGATGGGCGCTCAGCTTATTGTAAGGGACAACCAGAGCGCTGTCTTCTTCAAGGATGGTAAGGGACTGGATATATTCGGGGCCGGCAGGCATACCCTTACTACCAGGAACCTTCCCATACTGACCAAGGTCCTTGCGCTCCCATGGGGATTCAAGAGCCCCTTCAGGGCGGAAGTCTATTTCGTCAACATGAAGACCTTTCTGAATCAGAAGTGGGGTACCAAGGACCCGGTAGCATTCAAGGACAGCCAGCTGGGGCTGGTGCGGCTGCGGGCTTTCGGCCTTTACACATTCAGAATCAAGGAGCCGGTGCTGTTCATAAATCATGTTGTCGGCACCCAGGGAGTGTTCACCAGCGAAATGATAGATAATTACCTGAGGGATGTTATCGTCTCCAGGATGAACGATATGTTCGGAGAAAACCTGGATACCATTTTCGATCTGCCCAGGAATTACGATGAGCTGGCGGTGGAGATCACAGAGCGCCTGGCAAGTGATTTTTCGAAATATGGCATGGAACTGGCCGATTTCTTTATAAATTCCATCACCCCGCCGCCGGAGGTCCAGAAGATGATAGATGAGCGTTCAGGGCTTCAGGCTGTGGGCAACCTGGATAGCTTCTTCAAGTTCAAGGCTGCCAAAGCGATGGGAGATGCCGCGTCAGGCGGAGGAGATGGAATGGGCGGAGCGGCCGGAGCCGCGGCAGGCGGGATGGGTGTGGGTGTGGGCGCGGGACTTGGAATGATGCTCCCCGGTATGCTGGCCAGATCGGTTACCGAAACCGCCCCTGCTCAGGGAGAAAAGCTGAAATGCCCCAGGTGCCATAATGAAGTATCACCCGAATCACGTTTCTGCAATAACTGCGGCGCTCAGCTGGTAACCATGAACAGGTGTCCCGAGTGCAAGGCGGAGCTTCCTCCCGAGGCTAAATTCTGTTCAAACTGCGGCAAGGAACTGGGCGAAACACTGGCCTGTCCTCACTGCGGTACCGAACTGCCCCCGGGGACCAGGTTCTGCACCAACTGTGGTGAGAAACTGAAAGACTGATCATGCTGATAAAATGTGATCTCTGTGGAGGCGAGAACAAACTGCTTCCGGGGCAGAAGATGCTCAAGTGCAGCTATTGCGGATCGGCTCTGGCGGTGGAGGATAGTCATTTTGAGCACCTGATTCTTCCCCATGAAAGAAACGACCGGGTAGCCGGGGATATGCTCCGGTCCTTTCTTCTCAGAAGGGGTGCGGGCCCGCCGGTTGAAACTAAGATAGATTTCAGCTATGTACCCTTCTCCGTGATAGAGGATGATACCGGGGGGACCAGCTGTATACCGGCCGAGGGGGCGCCACATGCCGCGGGCCCCCTGGCTGACATTCCTGCCGGCGACTACTCCTTCTTTGACCGTGATCTGGCATCCGGAGAAAAGATAATCGAAGAGGGCAGCAGGGACAGCCGGGCTTCCCGGCTGATTCATCTGCCTCTTTATATTGCCGCTTTCAGGATTCGAAAGAAGAGGTGCCGGGCGGTAATCACGGGAGAGAACTGGCACGTTCAGATGGAGAAGATGCCTGCCAGGAAAAAGAGTCCTCTGGATATCTCCTTGTTGCTCCCCGTGGCGGGACTGTTTGTCTTATATCTGATGATAGGGGGGCTGGGAGCCTCCTGGCCAGCCAGGCTGGGATTCATAGCGGCGGCAGCTTCAGCCGCATGGTTTACATACAGAATCAGAGAGAAGGTGACGGCAGGGAATGAGCGGTAAAAGTGCGGTAACCGGCCTTGCAGCTTCCGGATCGTCCGCCTTTCCCGGCGGGCAGTCAGGCCGTGTTGATACAACAGAGAATATCGGAGTGAACTGCCCCTCCTGCGGGGGATCGCTCAGTATACGGGAAGGGATTAGAAGCACCCAGTGCGAGTACTGCGGCTCCAGCCTCTATATATTCAATCCCCGCGGGGTCAGGAGCTACTATCTGCAGCCGGAGATAACAGCCGGCAAGGCGAAGCTGAAGGCCCTCAATCTGCTGGACCGCCAATCGGGGGGAAGAATCGGAGCGAGGCATACCTCGGTGGTTGACCTCAAGCTTATCCATGTGCCGTTCTGGAGGATGAAGGGGAGGTTCATGGGATGGATATGCGGTGAGGAGTACAAGAATATAACTGTGGAGAAGTACAACAGCACTCCAAACGGAGATATCAAAAGAACAGCTGTCGAGCAGGAGAGAAAACCTTTCTCCAGGTTTCTCTCCAGGAATGTCAACTGGAGCGCTCCGGCCTGTGTGATGCGACACCTGGGGCTGCAGGGGATATCCTTCCGTTCCAGCTTCGGCGACTGGAAGCCGTTCGATCATACCCTGAGGAAATCGATGAATATAGCCCTGGTGACAGTACCCCGCAAAAAGGCCGAATCCTCCGCCTGTAAACATACTGTTAGCCTGGCCAGGCCATCCGGTTCAAGAATAGATGCCGGGCGGTACCATATGTTCGACAGGAGGCTGTCGATATATTACTACCCTGTTTTTCTGCTCTTTTACAAATACAGGGATATTATCTACGAAGTGACCATAGATGGTAATGACGGACATATAATCAGGGCTGACATACCCCGCAGGAAAAAGATAAATCCAACTTCCTATTTCTTTATCCCTGCCGCGGCAGCCTTTCTGGCGGGCAGTTATTTCCCCCTTGTAATCGCTTCCGCAGTACTGCTGTATCTCTCTGACATGATAAAGGGAAGGAATCTGATCAATCCCTGGAGCTGGCTCAGCTACAGGCTCAGGAAGGCTTTCGGAAAGGGATAGTTATGCTGGAAATCAGGAGACTGGTATGCCCCCACTGCGGCAGGGAACTCTCGGGATCGGAGCGATATATTACCCGTTTCTGCCTGACCTGCCTGCGTCAATGGATCATAACCGGCAAGGGCATACGGGCACTTTCTGTCCACCGGGCGGTAGCGGATGGGGAGGCTTCGGACCTCAACCTGCCGTTCTGGGTGATCAGAATAGACCACCGGAAGCTGGCGGGGGATATCACCCGGTCAGTCCGGAAGATCCGGGAGCAGACCGGATCGATGGCGGGGGTCAGGCTCAACCCTGAAATGGAGGAAGAGAGTTATCTGGATGCCTTCAGGCAGAAGAGCGGCATGGAGAAGATGGCGATGCTGGCAGGGATGAGGGAACACCGAAGGATGGTCGGCAGCTCCCAGATCGATCATCTGGTAGAGAGGATCACAAACAGCGGAGATTACCGGGTCTACGTGCCCGCATTCATATCGAGCAATCCATTCGCCTATCTCAAGGCCGGCAGGCTTCTTACTTCCAGGCAGCCCTCATTCGAAGTGGACAGCTCTGCGGTATTCAATGAGCAGCTCCTGTGTTCGGTGGAGAGTGGTGAAGCCCTTGCCCTGGCCGATTTTGTTTTTCTGGCCTCTCTTCCAAAATCTGTCCTTAACAGTGGAAAGCTGTTGAAGGGGATATCCCCGGAACCGCTCTCTCCTCCGGTTCTGGTCAATTTCCCCTTCCGCAGGGAGAGAAGTTCTCTTACCTCCCTGATAGGCCGGTTTTCAATATCCTCCAGGCTGGTGCAAACCCCCCAGCCTGCGGGGAAGGACTGAGATGTGGTATAAATGTTGCAATTCCATCCAGCAGTCTGTATAAAAGTTAATGTTATGAAGAGAATAACTGACATTATACTGGCTCTGGTTATATTCCTCTCCCTCTCTAATTGCGGTGGAGAGGATGGAGGGAATGAAGGCATGAAGATAATTTTTCTGCATCACAGCACCGGCAGGATTATATGGGATGCAGGGGTAAAGGACCGCCTCAGGGAATACAGCCGGGGCGGGGGTGTGAAGTGCAGGATAAAGGAGAGAGCGTTCCCACGCGAGAAGCCCTACGGCTGGAAGAATTACCCTTATGATTACTGGAATATCTGGGTCAAGAACGGTGACGGCAGAAGGTATATGAAGGAACCCACCCTGGAGTATCTGACCCGTAAATATGACATAATAGTGTTCAAGCACTGCTTCCCCGTGAGCAAGCTCAATCCATGCGGAGGGGGCCGATCGGTGGATTCGGAGTTTAAATGCCCCGAAAACTACAGGCTCCAGTATGAAGCACTGAGGGATAAGATGCGCTCTTACCCCGAAACACGATTTCTGGTATGGACAGGGGCCGCCCTGGTAGCCGGGGCCACCGATCCCGGTAGCGCCAGAAGGGCCCGGAGTTTCTTCGAATGGGTCAGGGATGAATGGGATGAAAAGGGGGACAATATTTTCATCTGGGATTTCTTCGAGCTGGAGACTGAAGGGGGTCTATATCTAAGGGATGAATACGCCAGGTCATCCACCAATTCTCATCCCTCCGAAAGCTTTGCCCGTCAGGTGGCGCCTCTTTTCTGCAACCGGCTGATAGATGTAATAGAAGGTACGGCTGACAGTACCAGTGTGACCGGTAAGAGGGAATAACAAAAAGAAAGGCAGATTCTTGGCTATTGATTTTGATTCTATCCACAGTTCCCTGGAGAAGGCGGGGATAAATGAAAAGAGCCCTGACAGAGCAAGGCTACTCGAGCTTCTTTCCGCGGGTGAGAAGTGCCCGGAATTTTCATCCCTCATACCCGGCGATCTGGATATCAAAGCGGTTGCCAGAAAGAGAAGAGAGGGAATGCCGATGGAATACGCGCTGGGGATTGCCCGGTTCATGGGCCGGATCTTCTGCTGCACCCCGGACACCCTGATACCCAGGGCTGACACATCCTGCCTGGTGGAGTCCGCAGTATCCGCCATAGATCAGCTGCGTGACAGCGGAGCTGGGGAGCTGGAGATTACGGAGATAGGCACCGGCTGCGGCAATATCGCCATAATGGTGGCGTTGCTCTCTGAAGAGACTTCAGTGCATGCTTCCGATATAAGCGAAGCGGCAATAAAAGTGGCCCGCAGGAATATAGAGGCATACAGATTAAGCAGCAGAATAACCCTGCGCTGCGGTGACATGTTTGAGCCGCTCAGGGAACTGGGGCAGGCTGATATAGTAATCTGTAATCCCCCCTATATACCTTCCGGTTCGTTGAAGAATCTGGACCGCGAGATTATAGATCACGAGCCGGTTATTGCCCTGGATGCGGGAACCTATGGAATAGACATATTCCGGAGGCTTATAAGAGATTCGATAGAATTTCTGCGTCCCGGCGGGATCCTGGCCTTCGAATTCGGGGAGAGGCAGGAAAAATTCATCAGGAGGCTGCTGGAGAAGAGCGGCGGCTACCGAGATATCAGTCTTCATAATTACCGGGGAGTTCCCAGAGCGGCAACCGCCGTAAGAAGCAGAAATGAGGATACTCCCGGCCGGAAAGAGAGTTCAAGAGAGTAGGGATTACGATGTTATCGAGAGAAGAGATGGACAGTGCGGTAAAAAAATGGATGAAGGCATGGAACAGGCATGATCTGGAGGGTGTGATGGCCCTGTTTCATGATGATGTTATCTTCGAGAACTGGAGTGGCGGCAGGGTAAGGGGCAAGAGGAATCTGCGCAGAGTATGGAAACCCTGGTTCAACGAAAACGGCGGGTTTGAATTCGAGACCATAGGGATTCTCCTGGACACCGAATCCCAGCAGGCCCTGCTCCGTTGGAAGCTTTACTGGCCCTCACGCCTGCAGGGATACAGGGGAAAGACCGAAGAGAGAGAAGGCTTGGACGTGCTTCATTTCCGCGGCGGCCTGATAGACCTGAAACTGACCTATACCAAGACTGCGGTCGAGATAGATGGCAGAAAGGTCAGGCTCTCACCTGAAACGGACTGAACCGGATCCCGGACCTATGGAATATGCAGGGGGCGGAAATGACGCCGCCACAGTAAGCCGAAATCGATATTGAAATAATTATATCAGTGTGGTTAAATACTGCATCCGGAAGAAGCTGTGAATAATTGCGGAGAAAATGAAGGAGTACAGGATGAATGTTCCCTATTCGGAAAAGACACGAGTAATAATGCCGCCCGGTGTAAGCCAGTGCTACAGCGAGGGGTGGGGTGTACTGAAGAATTACTTCATCGAACTGCTCCTGGTTACCCTTCTGGTAGGGCTGTTCTGGGGTATAGGGGGAGCGATTGAGGCTGCCTCGGAGAGCGAATTCTATCTCAGTCCCATATACGGCCTGTTCTATCTCGGTTATATCATTCTTATTTTGAATCCGGTGCAATATGGTGAGTTTAATCCCTACCTCAAAGCGGTGAGGGGTGAAAAAGTCAAGGTAAAGGATATTTTTATCTTCCAGGAACTGTACCTCAATGTCGTTCTCGCCTCCGCTTTGACTGCCGCGATTATCGTTATAGGGTTATTCTTCTTCATCGTCCCCGGTATCATCCTGGCATGCAAGCTGGCCTTTGTCCCTTACCTGGTGATTGACCGCAGAATGGATGCCGTGGAGGCGATAAAGAAGAGCTGGAAAATGACCGCTGGTTACGCCGGCACGGTCTTCCTGATCGGCCTGCTGGCAGTCCCGGTTTTCATCCTGGGATTGATCTGTTTTTTCGTCGGCGCAATTGTATCGGTAATGTGGGTGACCTGCGCTATGACCTACCTGTATAATGAGGCGGATAGGATCGAGAAGTTAAAAGCCGCGCCTCCCGCGC
The DNA here is from genome assembly GCA_014730075.1 of bacterium. GTDB lineage: Bacteria > Krumholzibacteriota > Krumholzibacteriia > Krumholzibacteriales > WJIX01 > WJIX01. The sequence continues at coordinate 24,337 of WJIX01000182.1, forward strand.
CCCCGGAGCCTGATGGGATGGCCGGAGAGAACGGTTAAAGCTGAACGGTTTTTCTGAAAAAGCATTACTGTAAAGAAAGGGATACCCGCGAACAGGTATCCCTTATCTATGAAAGAATAACCGGTTTGTCATATTACCGGCCCGCTGGTTATCTATACAATCCCTTTACTGCTCCCCAGCTGCTCTCTTCCGTGTCAACTGCATCTCCGTCACTGGTGAGTGGGCCGATTGAAAAATCGACCGAGGTAACCGACGAGGCATCGAATGTATACTTGATGTAATCCACGTCGGTGAAATCAACACCTCCGAATGCGGAAAAGAAGAAACTGTATATACCTTCATTTATCAGGTCGATGGTATGGCTCGCGGTTGCCTCTTCCGGGGTCCCCCTCCCGCTGGTGACGGTTATGGTGCAGGGAACCGGCCTCGGTCCGGCGTACATATCGCCACTGAGAACGCTAACATAAAACATGGTAGCATCGATCACCAGAAAATTGGCGTTGAGGTCGACACTGAGGCCATATTCCAGCTCAAGAACCGCGGAAGCGCCCGCGTTATGATTGAACGAAAGCGAATTCCCGGCGGCCCATATTCCGGAGTTGGCGGTACCGGTAACATACTGGATCATCGCGTTTCTCTCTCCTCCAACTACTCCGCTGAGCCCGGTCTGATAGGCCGAATCGTTAACAAGGTGACTTACCATATTCCCAGGCGGGCACGCTGACCCGTCACAGGTTGTTCCCACGAAAATAATCGGCCTTCCCGATGCGGGAAGGTCAGGATTCGGAGGAAAAGGATTGGAGAAATCGTCGATAGTCGCTCCCTGAGCCACAGAAAACGAAATCACTAATAGTACCGAAAGGACAAACTGATGTTTGAACAGATTTTTCATAAACCCCTCCTACGAGTAAAGCACTGTCCCCGGAAAACTGCAATTTATGGTATTCTAACATATTTCCGTATTCAGTTCAATCTTTGAATTCTGCCGGATTGAATGGATCATGCCGATAGATTTATTTGGTGCATAATAAGCGGTAATATTGTATTATATCGGGGTAAAGGGGGATTTAAGGTGGCAGCTGACCATACAGAGATACGTGAATATATCAGGGAACTTCTCAGAAAGCAGAGGCTGATGGTTCTGGCCTCAAAGGGGTCGGAGTATCCTTACTGCAACCTGGTGGGGTTCGCCTTCACGGAGGACCTGAAATATTTCATCTTCATTACAGGGCGTGACAGCCGTAAGTACAGAAATATCAAGGCCAACGGCAGGGTTTCACTCCTGCTGGACAACCGGCGAAACAGTGTGGAGGATTTCAGAGAAGCTGCCGCGGTAAGCGTATTCGGAGAGGCGGAGGAAGTTGAAGGAAAGGAACTTGAAGCTCTGCAGGCGCTATATCTGAAGAGGCATCCCCACCTGAGAGAATTCCTGTTTTCTCCCTATACGGCCCTGTTCAGGGTCAGAGCAATAAAGTATATCCTGGTGCGGAGATTCCAGGAAGTAGTGGAACTGGATATGGAATAAAGACCTTCGTTGACCCGCTATAGTCAATATGGAAAGGTGTAATCGGGATGGATCCGATTGTGCTGCCTCTGGGTTCTCCAGAGGCGGGAGACAGCAAACTCTGCGGTAACAAGGCGGCAGCTCTTTCAGTAATGATAGGCGAGGGGATTTCCGTTCCGGATGGGTTTGTTATTGCCACACCGGCCTACCGGCTTTTCGTTAAGGAAAATGATCTGGAGGGGATAATAGTAATGGAAACTGCCCGCAAGCCCCTGGATCAGATGCGCTGGGAGGAGATGTGGGATGCTTCGCTTCGGATAAGGAACGGTTTCATGCGCGGCCGGCTCCCCGGAAGGATCGAGGATGCCCTGAAAAATCAGTTAGGGAGCTGGATGAAGGGAAAGTCTCTGGCGGTGAGGTCATCTTCCCTGCTGGAGGATGCCGCCGGTACTTCCTTTGCGGGACTGCACGAATCTGTGATTAATGTTAGAAATTTCCAGGATCTTGTCGAAGCGCTGCTGAGTGTGTGGGCATCGCTCTGGTCGGATGCTGTCCTTGCATACGCCAGGGAGCTCGAATTGGAAAAGAGTGATGCCGCCATGGCGGTGGTGGTACAGGAGCTGGTGGAGGGAGAGAGCTCCGGAGTGGCCTTTGGAGTTGATCCCAGCGGCCGCAGCCGCAGTATCATAGAGGCTGTATTCGGCCTCAACAAGGGTATGGTGGACGGAGATGTACAGCCGGACCGCTGGATATTGGACCGCCAGAGCGGTGAAGTCCTTTCTATAGAAAGGGCGGAACATGAGAGGCGGGTGATTGCCGGCAGAGAGGGGACAACCTTCGAGAAGCTGGAGGACCAGGATAAGGACAGGCTACCTCTTTCGGAGCAGCAGGCAGGAGAAATATTCGGCGCTGTCCGGAAGGTGGAAGATATATTCGGTTCTCCCCAGGATATGGAATGGACTATCCGGGATGGTTCTCTCTACCTGCTCCAGTCCCGGCCGGTAACAACGGGGCGTATCGGAGAGGATGGTGACCGCCGGTCATTTGATCTAAGTCTCAGAAAGAGTTTCAACACCCTCAGTGAAATGTCGGGCCGGATAACAGAAGAGCTTATACCAGGGATGATTTCAGAAGCGGATGAAATATCAGCCACTGATCCTGCATCCCTGGATGATGGGGAGCTTGCCGGAGAGATAATGGAAAGGAGCCGGCTTTTTAAGAAATGGAAGAATATCTACTGGGATGATTTCATCCCATTCGCCCACGGAGTCCGGCTGTTCGGCAGGATTTACAATGACCGGGTGAAACCTGATGATCCATACCAGTTCGTGGATTTGCTATCGGCCTCGGAGACACTGAGTGTCAAACGCAACAGGAAGCTTGTTGAGCTGGCGGGGGAACTGGCAGATAACCCCGATCTTAACATATTGGAGCCGGATCAGAGACACAGCCCTTTCGATAAGAAGCTGGAAGAATTTATAAGTGATTACGGAGGGCTTTCCTGTGAGGGAGGAGGTTGCAGGGATGAGAAGAGCGGGCTCCTGTCGCTCCTCCGGGAATTAGCCGGGAGTGGGCGTCTGACCGCCGGAGAGGGTGCGAAGAGAAAGAGCAGTAGCGATACTGATCGGCTGGCTGAAAAGTTTCTGGAGAGTTTCCCAGAAGAGGAGAAGGAGTATGCATCAGAACTGCTTGAGATCGCCAGGGAAAGCTACCGGATCAGGGATGATGACAACATCTATCTGGGAAGATTCGAGAGATCCCTGAATGAGGTGATGGAAGAGGGAAAGAAACGGCTGGGCAGCAGGTGCGGCGGTTCTGCCGACTGCGAAGACCCTGAAGCCCTGGCTCGGGCTCTTCGGGACCCGGATTATACCCTGCCTGAGAAGGAAGCCGGCTCTGAGGAAATTAGAGAAGCCGGTGTGACGGCCCGGCAGCTCAGGGGCCAGCCCGCCGGGAGCGGGATAGCAAGGGGGACTGCAAGGGTTGCCATCAGGAGTGAAGACCTCTTCGATGTCAGGGAAGGGGAGATTCTGGTATGTGATGCCATAGACCCCAATATGACTTTCGTTATCCCCCTGGTCGCGGGGATAGTGGAACGGAGGGGAGGTATGCTGGTTCACGGGGCCATAGTGGCCCGGGAGTACGGGCTTCCCTGCGTAACCGGAGTTGCCGACGCGACCAGGGTGATTGATACCGGGGACAGTGTGACAGTTGACGGATATGACGGCCTGGTGATAATACACCGTGATTAAGGAGCTGCCGTAAGTGTCTGATTACGTAGAAATTATCAAAGAACTCAGCGGCCTGGGAACGGTACCGGGAAAAGCGGCGGAGAGCTTTTCAAGGGAGTTTCACCGTATAGTTCCGGTGGTGGAGCAGACACTTGAGCATGAAGGTATTGATTCCTCTTTCATACGTTCCGGCACTGTTCATTTCGGACGAACCCTGGAGGCGGTATACCGGTATTCCCTCTGGGAGGCGCTGGCAGCTGAAGTGAAAGGACTGGCCGGCGGGCTTTCAGCGAGAGGGTCTGAAGACCGCTTTTCCGGGATGCTCAGGGGTTGGATTATGGGGATAATGAGCGCGGTGGGATCACCGGAGGTTTATCAGCTGGTCCGGCCACTGGAGCTTATCCGTGAAAGAGCAGGCCTGTTTAAATCCGCGGCTTCCGCGGAAGATAGCCGGGGAGTGGCGGAATATGACAGTTCCTTTACCTCCTCTGTTCTGGCTGGAAGATCGGGCGAGGCCGCAGAAAGGGCGGTATCCGAGTATCGCCGCGGTGTTTCCCCGGACGATGTTCTGAGCAGGCTGTTCTATCCTTCTCTGGTTGAGATCGGAAGAAGGTGGAGCGAGAATCTGATAGGTGTGGCGGAGGAGCATGCGGCTACTTCCACACTCAGGGCGGCGGCCCATAATTTTTTCGATTCTATCTCTGTCGATCAGAGCTACTGCCTGTCCATGATGGTGACCTGCGTTCCCGGAGACGAGCATGAGCTGGGGCCGGAAATATTGTCACTCTATCTATCCTCCATGGGCTGGAAAGTGTTCTTTGTGGGGCGCAGCCTCCCGAGGGGTGACATAATCAGGGAACTTGACCGGGGCGGGTATCAGGTTTCTCTGCTCTCGGTATCATTGGTCCGTCACCTCCCCTCCTTCGAAAATCTGGCCGGGGAGATTCGAGGGAGCCATCCGGAAATATTTCTTATTGCCGGGGGCGCGGCGCTTACCTACGGAGAGAGGGTGATGCGGGAGCTCGCCGATGAAGTGGCGGAGACACCGCGCCAGGTTCACCGGATCCTTCTGGGACTGGAGAATGCCGATGCGTAGGACAGCCGCCTTCAAGATGCTTTTTCATGACCGGGCCGCGGCGATCGGTTCCATATCGGGGGTGATAGCGATTATTTTCCTGGTGGGACAGCAGCTGACAATTTTCTTCGGGCTTCTGACCTTTATGTCAAGTGTGGTTGATATCAGCGGGGCTGATATCTGGGTCCTGTCAGAGAATGCAGATAACGCGAATTCCTCCGGTACAGTCCCCGCCAGCTATCGCGACCGTATTATAGGTGTGGAGGGAGTGGACCTGGTAGAGCCGCTGATTCTTGGAGGGGGGCTGATCCGCAGGGATAACGGAAATTACCAGGCTATCCAGATAATAGGGGTAAAGCGGCCCCATCTCCTGGGCGGGCCTAACCGCTTTCACCGGGGATCGATAGGGGACATTCTGGATTACGAAGGAGTCACCGTGGAATACCTTGAGCTGGGAACGCTGGATAATCCCGATATCGGTTCCCTCTTCGAAATAAATGAAGAGCGGGTGAGGGTTAGGGCCATAACCAGGGGTGTCAGGGGATTCAGCGGCAACATGGTATTCACCAACCTGGAGAAAGCCCGTAAGCTTACCGGCATTCCACCCGACCGGTACAGTTCCCTGCTGGTCACGGTGCGGGATCACTCCCGGATTGAATACATGATCAGGCTTCTCAGAACGGTCCTTCCCCGCGCGGATATCTACTCCAGCGATGAACTGTCACGAATGACCAAGCTTTATTACCTCAAGAACACCGGTATCGGGGGAAGTTTCGGATTCTCCACACTGATGGGAGCACTGGTAGGGGTAGTTATAATAGCCCTGACCATGTATACCAATGTGATGAATAAGAAAAGAGATTACGCCATGCTGAGGGCCCTGGGGGGCAGAAAAAAGGATGTACTCTATATTATATTCATTCAGACCATCTATATTGCATTCATAGGTATTCTGATCGGATTTACTCTGCTCAGTCTGTTCCTGCTCGGCACCAGGGATTCCAACCTTCCCAGCTATATGCCCTGGTGGGCGCCGCCCATTCATGCCCTGTTTACGTTTATCCTCTGCCTCTTCGGATCGATAATAGCGATGAGGAGGGCGGTCAGCATTGAACCCGCAACGGTGTTCAGATAGTACCGGGAGATATTGATATGACCGATAGCGGTAACGGAAATAATAGTCCGGTAATAGCCCTCAGGGGGATAGCCCGCGATTTTTACGACGGAAAACAGCGGAGGAGAGTTCTGTCCGACATAGATACCGCATTCTACCGGGGAGAGTTTACCATTATATCGGGCCCTTCCGGCAGCGGGAAGACCACTCTGCTTACCATAATGGCCCTGATCCTGAGGCCTACCGAGGGAACCGTGATCCTTCTGGGTAACGAGATAACTGATGCCAGCGAGAATGTCCTGGCCACTTACCGTTACAAACATTACGGATTCGTTTTTCAGAACGCGGCACTGATACCGGCCCTGACAGTCAATGAGAATATCCTTCTGGCTTCTGCGGTGCAGGGAGCGAGGATCCCCCGGGCATTGCGGATGAAGGCGACCGGGATAATAGAGAAGCTGGGGCTCTCTGAATTCGCCAACACCAGGGCTGAACGCCTGTCCGGGGGGCAGAAGCAGAGAGTGGCGATAGGCCGGGCTCTTATCAACGACCCGGTAATGGTACTTTGTGACGAGCCCACTTCGGCGCTGGATGTTAAGAGCAGTGAACTGGTACTTCAGACACTCAAGGACCTGGCCAGGGAGGATAGGGCTATCGTGCTGGTAACGCATGATCCAAGGGTGTTTCCGTATGCGGACCGGCTGATACAGATAGAGGATGGAAGAATAAGGACCGATACGGGGGTCTCGCAGAAGAGTAATTTATGAAGAGAGTTGGTTTGAGACTGATTTTTTCAGGAAGAATAGAACCGGCAAAGGCAGGGATAAAGAAATGAAGAGAGCAGTTATATATACCGTACTGATAGCAGTGATAATATTTCTGATTGGGTTCAATGTGATAACGGTCCGGAGAGTTTCAAGAAGACCGGGACCAGTAGAGCCGCCGGTATTGAACGAATACCCGGCTCGGATTTACGGGGTGGTGGAGCCCTCCGGCAAGGAGATAGAGGTGAGCCCGATGGAGCCGGGGGTAGTGGATGAAATTCATATCCGGGAGGGTGATACGGTGAAAGCGGGAGAGCTTCTATGTTCCCTGGAGAGTTCGGTCCGTTTGGCCAGGCTGGAAGCGGCACGTTCCAGAGTAGCAGTGGGGAGGAAGGCGGCGGAACTCAGCCGGGACCGTTATCTCAGAAACCGGGAGCTGCTGGAGGACGGTTCGATCTCCGAATCACAGTATACCGAGCTTAAACTGGAGAAGGAGCTGGACCAGCGCAGGCTGGATCTGTACGGCAGGGAACTGGAGCTGGCAAGGGCCGAACTGGAGAACCTGGAGGTTCCCTCCCCCGCCGACGGTATTGTGTATCTATGTGATATCAGAGAAGGGGAATACTTCAGTTCGGAAGGCGACCCCGGGATAATTCTGGGGCCGGTTGACCTGCAGATCCGCTGTGATATCGAGGTGATATGGATCGGACGCCTGGCTCAGGACCGTACTTACCGGGTTCTCAACGCAGAGACGGCTGAGCCGGTGGGTACCGCTGTTTACCGGGGCTCATCAAGGTATCTGCGGTCGAAGAGGTTTTCCACCGAAGATCCCGCCAAACGGCTTTCCGCCCGCTACCAGGAAGTAATCATGGATTTTGTTCCGGAAAGAAAGGGTATCCCGATACGCCTTCCGGTGATGGTAGAGCTGCCGCCGGCATCCGGAGAATAATTTGTCCGGCGGCGCCTGAGATTCTCCTGATGGCCAGGGGGGCGAGGTCAGCTTCCGGCTCAGGGCAGTTCAGAACCATCCCAGCTGATCCAGTTCCCTGATACTCTCTCGCAGTTCATCATGCAGATCCTGAAGCTCATCTGCCTCTTCCTCGATCTCTCCGGCACGCCTCTCCAGTTTTTCAGCCTTCTTCTCTATATCCTTTTCCATCCGGTCCATCTCTTTTTCCAGCTTTTCCATCCCGTCATCATCGGAGAGATCCGCCAGTGCTTTTCCCAGCGCCTTGATCGCTATCCTGACTCCGTCGGCCCCTACCCGGGCCCCTTCCAACCCTATCTCACGGGCTTCTTCCATCACCTTCTCGAACTGACTGTAATACGCCCGGACCAGCCTGCGGTCGGATCTTTTCAGGGGTATATTCTTACCCTCGATAAAGAGTTCATATTTATCAGTTATTTCTACCTTTTCACCTGAATCCCTCTCCCTGAAAATAATGGAATCTTCGTCGAATTCGAGATCGACATTCTTCCCCCTGGTGAGATTATCACCATCGATTTCATCACATATCCTGTCGTCCAGAAACCCTGCTTCGGCTTCCTGCGCCGGAGCGGCAATAAGGGTTGCCAATCCCAGCAGAATGATAAATGCTCTCATCTGAACCTCCCGGTCAGAGATAATGATTTAATTATCCTTCACCGGTATCTACGTACCTGGGCGGCGGCAGGTTTCATGGTGATGCTGAAATTTTATATTTCGGAGATTTTACAGGCCGTCGAACTCACGCACGAACTCCCTGAGTTCTCCACTCAGCTTCTCCAGGGATGGCTGGTGAATATACATCATATGACCTGCCCTGAAGTGGCTTACCGTGATATTATCCTTCAGGCCGCCTTCCAGCCCCAGGTGGTCAACAGTGTATTCGGCAGCGAAGTAGGGGGTTGCCAGGTCGTAGTA
>WJIX01000183.1 GCA_014730075.1 bacterium
ATACTGGATACTGCTCGCTGTGGTAACAGCATGTTTCTCGATAAGGGGTATAGTGCAGACTCCCGAAGAGGGAGAGGTGACCAGATGGAAACCGGTAAGGGAATGACAGAGAAAGAGTATTGGTCATGAAAGTTTACACACATAAGGTGCTGCTTCTGACCTGCCTGCTCGCGGCAGTCTTTGCCGGCACAGCCAGCGGTCAGACCACGCAGCGGATTCTCAAGTCGGCACGAGAAGCGGCCGCTTCGGACAGGCACCGCGAGGCGATAGATTATTACCTTGAGGCAGTAAACAGGGACAGCTCCCTTGCCGCAGAGCTGGGCAGGGAGATAGGTTACCAGTACACCTGGGGGGGGAAGCCGGATAGCGCTGTGATATGGTTCAACCGTTACCTGGAGCTTCACCCCAGGGAGCTGGAAGGTATGCTCGGAAAGGCCAGGGCGCTCTCCTGGGCGGACCGCAAATCGGAATCGCTGAACCTCTACCGGCGGATACAGGGGAAGCATCCCCGCTCGATAGAGGCGAGGATAGGCGAGGCGAGGGTAACCTCCTGGCAGGACAGAAATGCGGAAGCGGAAGAACTCTACCGGAAAATACTGGAAAAACAGCCGGAAAACCTGCAGGCGCTTCTAGGCCTGGCCCAGGTAATTAATTGGCAGGGAAGGCACAGAGAGGCCAGGCAGATGTACCGGGAGATCCTCGAGCTTCACCAGGGCAACCGGGATGCCATCCTGGGCCTGGCCCTCGCAGAGAGGTGGCTGGGCCTGAACTGGAAGGCCAGAGAACGGCTGGAGAAAATCGGCGGAAATGGCGAGGCCAGAAAGATCCTCAGGTCGATATACCGGGAGAGATCTTACAGGGTCAGATTCGACAACGCGCTTTCCTCAGATTCGGATGAGCTGGTGATAAACAGGATCGGCTCAACCTTCTTTACTGGTATCGCCCGGGGGACCATGGCAAAGACCGGAGCAGCCCGGATCAGCATGTCCCAGGACGATTCTCCCTCGGTGGACAGGACAGATTTCACGGCAGGCATCTCCAGCAGGTTCAATGAGGACTGGTCGCTTAACCTCAACCTTTCCTGGATGAACCATTCGGTGGAAACTGAAGATCCGGTCTACAGCGGCGGAGACGATTTCAGTCTTCTCGCCTGCGACGGCTGGCTGACCTGGACTCCCAACCGGAGGGTGCGGGTGGATCTGTCCTCTGGAAGGTCCGCGGTGGAGACCCCCAGATCGGTAATGCGCGAGATAAGCTACACTACGGTCGGGATTGGGACGGATTTTCTTCTGGCAGAACGGATTAAATCTGTGATCGGTTACGAGTACCGGTCCTATTCCGACCACAACCACAGGAACCTTGTGAAGACAGCTATCAGATGGAAGGTTCTCAAAAACCCGTTCAGTCTCCAGGCAGAGCCCGGATACACCTGGTTCTCCTACCGGCAGTGGTTGCCGAATGGTTATTACAACCCCGAAGAGTATCACAACCTCGGGCTCAAGGTCACCCTGGGATTCAAGCTCTCCGATTCAGCGGGCCTGATAATAGAGGGCAGGGGCTCCTCTGAAAAAGAGGGAGGAGAGGATTTCTTCGCGGTGGGAACTTTCAGGTCGGCTCTTCAGTACAAGGCTGCCGAATCACTCGACGTGGGAGCGGAGTTTTTTGCTTCCAACTCAAAGGTGTCGGGAGAGGCCGGATACAGCAGAACCCTGGGCGGTCTTTACCTGATCTGGATCTTCTGAAGGACAGTCATGATATCTTTCTCGACGATTATAAGATCAGCCGGTGCACTTCTTATTATAGCTATAACTGCCAGTGTTTTATTGTCGTTTGCCACGGAGGAGGAGATACCTTGCTCACCGCCGGAAGGGACCGAGAGGGGAGTACCGGTTCTTGCCTACCACTACTTCAACGACCGGAATATCGCAGAGAGAGCCCTTCGGGCAGTGGGAACGGTTCTTCTCAACCTCCCCCTTCTTGACACCAGAGACGCCTGGGCGATCAGCGCATCCAGTTTCGAGAAGCACCTCCGGTACCTCCAGGAGAACGGGTTCCGCGCTATAACAATGGCGGAGCTGGAGAGATACCTCCTGGAAGGGGTGAAACCGGCGGAGAAGTGTGTTGCTATAACCTTCGACGACGGTGACAGGAGCGTGTACCGCTACGCCTATCCACTACTGAAGAAATACCACATGCAAGGCGCGCTCTTTCTGATCACCTCCAAACCTGGCACCGAGTGGAACGAGCTGGAGATATCGAACTGGAAGGAGCTTGAAGAAATGGAGGACTCGGGGGTTATAGAGATACACTCTCACACCCACGACATGCACTACAAGGTCACCAAGGGCAAATCCCCCCACCCGGTCTTTCAGATCGACCGCAGTGAGACCGACAGGGAGAAAATTGCGGGTATAGCAGGCGACCTTCGAAGGTCCCGGATCGCGATAAGGCACCACCTGGGAAAAACTACCAGGTTTCTGGCCTGGCCGTACGGGTTCAGCACACCTCTGGGGGATTCACTGGCGGCTGAGAGCGGATTTGACATGATAGTGACACTGAAGAGGGGACCCAACCTGCCAGGAGATCCTCTCAAGAGGGTCAGGCGTTTTACCATAACCCCGCGCACCTCGATGCGGAATTTCAGGGAGATGGTGGAGGGGTCTGTTCAAAAGTAATTTAGGGTTAGGATAATTGACGAAATCACCCGATCATTAGATTTCATTTGATCAGAAATGAAAGATCACATTTAGTAAAAATATTCTGACGGGGTGTGTTAGTATCGAAATATGGAAAGGAAAACAATTTTAGCTAAAGAAAGAACCATATTGTGCACCCCCTCCTCCTCCCGATTTACCTTGATAATTACCCCCTCCTCTGGTAATTTTTGCCTGAAACATTGTTGCTCTATATTTGTAGTATAGTTAAGGCATTAAGGCGCCGAAATATATGAAAGTGGTATGCTCGAACAGGAAGGCGAAGAAAAACTACCATATCGATGAGACCATGGAGGCGGGTATATCCCTGGTGGGGACCGAGGTGAAAGCTCTGCGGGCGGGGATGGCGCATCTTCAGGATGCCTACGCTGCCATCGAGGATGGAGAGCTCTTTCTTCACAACGCCCATATCAGCCCCTACGAGAAGGGGAATATCTATAACCACGAGCCCAAGAGGACCCGCAAGCTGCTGATGCACAAGAAGGAGATAAGGCGCCTTCTGGGAAAGGTCCAGCAGAAGGGGTATACGCTGGTGCCTCTGAGTTTCTACTTCAACGATGCCGGGATAGTAAAGGTTGAGCTTGCCCTGGCAAAGGGTAAGAAGGCCTACGATAAACGTCACGAGATCGCAGAGCGCGATGCCAGACGTGAGATGCAGAGAGAGGCCAAGTACAGGGATTACTGATATGTCTTTTTACAGCAGGAACATGCCAGGTTTTGTCTTTTCAGCTCTGTTTATGGTTCTTCTTGCAGCGCCGGGGCTGGAGCTTATGGCCCAGGATAAGGATGAGCCGGAAGCGGTGCTGGGAGTGGTCTTCTCCGAGGGTAGGCGCACTGTTGATGTAGATTTGAGCAGGGCGGACGATAAAAGCAGCGAGTTCTATATTACCGCCTATGATCTTGCCCGTATATTCAAAGCCACCAAGTACTGGAAGCCGGGGGCGAGGAAGCTGGTCCTCAGGATCGGAAGCAAGGACTATCTCTTTACCATAGATACCAGGGTGGTGGTGGTAAATGGGGAGCCGGTTCTTATGCGGGTTCCGGCAAGGTACGTGGACGGGGCGGTGATGATTCCGCTGGAGTTTGTAGGGGGAGTGCTGAGCCGTGAGTCCGCCGAGAGGATAGAACTGGATGGGGATAACCTGGTTCTTACCATCGGGACACCGGAGTACAACGTCACAGGGCTGAGGTTCGAGAAGGTTAACGGGCGGACCAGCGCGGTCCTGACCCTTACGGACGAGCTGCTCTACCATGTTGATACCGATACCCCGGGGCTTCTGCGGCTCAAGATCTACGGCGGCCGTCTCAATACACTGAAGATGTCCGCGGTGGATGGCAAGGGGCTGTTCAGAAGAGTCCGAGCGGAGCAGACCGAATACGATGCATACCTGTTCTTCCAGGTGGAGCAGAGCGCCAGCGGGTTCAGGGTAGAGTTTACCGACCCGGAAGAAGGGGACCATGAGCAGAACCTGGTGATCTACCTGGAGAAGGGGGAGCTGCCGGAGATCCCCGACGCTGATTTTGCCGGAAGGAAGATGGTGGAGATATTCGAGCCGGGGAGTATGGCTGAGAGAGGATTCGAGATAGAAAAGATCATGATAGACCCTGGCCACGGAGGAACAGACGGCGGGAGGGTTAGCAGCTCGGGAGTGCAGGAGAAGGATATCAACCTGGATATCGCAAGAGAGCTTAAGGGTATGCTGGTAGAGAGGCTGGGGGTGGAGGTGCTGATGACCAGGGAGGATGATCAGTTCCTGACCCTGACCGAGAGGGGCGAGATCGCCAATATTGAAGAGGCCGATATCTTTATCAGCATACATTGCAACGGGTGGTTTCACCCGGAGGCCGGGGGGTTCGAGACCTACTTCCTCGCTCCGGCCAGAACCGAGGAGGAGAGGCGCCAGGCCCGGGAGGAAAACTCAGCGGTGGAGCTGGAGGATGCGGAGATGGACCCGGAGAAGCTCGAAGAGCTGGACTTTATAATATGGGATATGGTCCAGAACGAGTTCATCGCTGAGAGCAGCGAGCTGGCCGAGACCGTGCAGAAGGAGCTTGCCGAGGTTCTGACCATAAGAAACAGGGGGGTAAAACAGGCCGGGTTCAAAGTGCTTCGGGGGATCAACATGCCGGCGATCCTGATAGAGGTGGCATTTCTCTCCAACCGCAGCGAGGAGAAGCTGCTGCAGGATCAGAGCTTTCAGAGCAGTGTATGTGCGGGGATAGTTGAAGCGGTCAGGAAGTTCAGCTCCGGAAAGATAGCCGCCGATGCCGGAGCCCCCGGTACCGGTTACTGATAACTTAACTGAAGAGAGACAGAATTGCCTGCCGATGAGTTAGGAAGAAAGATAATATTCGTACTGCTGGGGCTTGCCATAGCGACGGCGGTGTTCATACTGGTGGCCCGGTGGGGGAAGATGCGAAAAGAAGAGCGGCCGCCGGTGGTCCAGGAGGTCCCCGGGGAGACCCGGACCATAACGGTATATTACGGAAGCAGAGATGCTGCCAATCTGGTGGAGGAGACCAGGGAGATAACCAGCAGCGGGAGGCTGGAGGACGAAGTTGGGGAGGCGGTCAACGCCCTGCTGGAGAAGCCGCAGGATGACGCACTGGTTTCTGCCATACCGCCCGGGACCAGAATAGAGAGGGTCTACTGGGTGGAGGATGAGGAGACCTTATACCTGGATTTCAACAGGGCCCTTACCGCCAACCACCCGGGTGGCTCGGTCTCGGAGTATTTCACCATCAAGGTGATTCTGAAGACGGTCAGCGCCAACTTTCCCCAGGTGGCCATGGTGCAGCTTCTGGTAAGCGGCTACCCGGTGGAGACCATAGCGGGACACTACGGGGTAAGCGAGCCGCTGGATGTCAGAAAGTGGCGATAAGAGGGGTTTATTGATGGAAAAGCTGAAGGACAAACCTATAGGTGTATTCGACTCCGGGATCGGGGGTCTGACGGTGGTCCGGGCACTTATGGAGAGGCTCCCGGATGAGGATCTTGTCTATTTCGGAGACAGCGCCAGGGTACCGTACGGGACCAAGAGACCGGAGACGGTCAGGCGGTTCTGCCGGGAGAACCTGGAGTTTCTGAAGTCGAAGGATGTAAAACTGATAGTATTTGCCTGCAATACCGCCTCCGCGCTGGCCCTTCCCGTGCTGAAGACTGAAGAGGCGCTTCCGATGACCGGGGTAATCCTTCCCGGGGCAAGGTCCGCCGCCGCTGCCACCAGGAACAAAAAGGTGGCAGTTATAGGCACCACCGCGACCATAAGGTCCAAAGCGTATGAAGAGGCGATAAGGGATCTGAATAGTGATATCGAGATTCTGAGCACCCCCTGTCCCCTTTTCGTCTCGCTGGCAGAGGAGGGATGGACTGATAACGAGGTGGCCCGGCTCAGCGCCGAGAGGTACCTTAAGCCGGTAATAGAGTTCGGCGCCGACACCCTGGTGCTGGGATGTACCCACTACCCGCTCCTGAAGGGAGTGATCTCGTCGGTGATGGGTCCGGATGTCCGGCTGGTCGACTCTGCAACTGAGGTTGCCCTGGAAGTGGAAAGGACGCTCGCTAGGACCGGGATGAGAAGAGACGCCTCGGCAGGGGGCGGTATAAAGGTATACATGAGCGATCTGCCCTACAGGTTCCGCGAGACCGGGGAGAGGTTCCTCTCCAGGTCGATAGGAGATATCGAGAAGGTTCAGATGCAGAAGAAAGAAAGGAACTTATGGTCCGAAGTGACGGAAGAAAGAGAAGAGATCAGATCCGTGAAATCAAATTCAGAAGAAAGTTCATAAAGAGCGCCGATTCCTCGGTACTTGCCAGTATGGGCAACACCAGAGTGCTCTGTGTTGCCACTGTGGAGGAGAGGGTGCCCAAGTTCCTCCGCGGGACCGGAAGCGGCTGGATAACCGCCCAGTACGCCATGCTTCCGCGCTCGAGCCCCAGCAGGATCCCCAGAGAGTCGAGGAGGGGCCACCTGAAGGGCAGGACCCAGGAGATACAGCGGCTGATAGGGAGGTCGCTGAGGCAGGCAGTGGACCTGACAGCTATCGGGGAGAGGACCATACTGATAGACTGCGATGTGATAGAAGCGGACGGGGGGACCAGGACAGCAGCGGTCAACGGAGGGTTCGTAGCCCTGTACAGCGCCCTCAAGAAATTGAAACTCGCGGAGAGTTCTGTCGTAAGCATGATAGCGGCGGTGAGCCTGGGGTTGATCAAGGGAAAGGTTCACCTGGACCTGGATTACACCGAGGACTTCGCCGCTGATGCCGATATAAATGTGGTAATGGATGAAAAGGGCGGTATAGTGGAGATACAGGGGACCGCCGAGGAGGCTCCGTTCAGCGAGGAGCAGCTGGGAGCGGTCATAAAGTCCGCCCGGCGCGGGATAAGGAAAATAATAAAGGCTCAGAAAAAGGCACTGAAAATAGAATGAAGATAGTTCTTGCAACCGGGAACCGGGGAAAGATCTCGGAGATAAGAAG
>WJIX01000184.1 GCA_014730075.1 bacterium
GCGAGTCAATATCACTGACCGGGCATCATGAAATAATGATCCCGATTCTCTATTCAGCCCTGACCTCCTGATCACCTTCCGGAATATCTGGCATGGATTCTGATAGTGTTACCCGGATGAAGATCCTTCTGGTTATGGAACAGATCGGGGAAGCAGAGATGCAGAGCAGTCTCAAAGCAGAAATCAGACGAAGCAGGATTAAGATTGCCGGGTATTCTGCCCTTATTCCAATCCTTCTGTTTATAATATATGAACTGGGATGGTGGTACCTTCGCGGCGGGGAGGTCAACAGCTATACTCTTGTGGAGAAGGATTTTCCATCCGCGCTTCCGATTCTTGCCGTAACCCTATTTCTGCCATCTATTTCGGTGTTCTGCGGTGTAATGCTGATGAGGAGCAGGAAAGAGAGAAGATCGGCTTTTCTGATCCTTTCACTCTCTCTATTTCTGGTAATATTGTCGGTACTGTTCAGACCGGTATGAAGACAGCCCGGTACTCCTGTCAGGAATCAGTTAAGAGGTTGACACCTGCGATTATTATATGGTATAATGAGAAACAGTTTAAAGGAGGTAACCAAATATAGCCGTTTGCTACAGTTGAAAAAGCAATTGAGATTGAGGTTTCTTAATTGGGTACTAGTAAACTGGAGTAAACGTATTATGTTACCCGGGCCCATCAGGAAGCCCGGGTAAATTTGTGTATGGAGGGAAAAATGGCTGGTTGCCCCAATATCAAACAGGCTGAATTAAAATCAAACGTTGGTATAAAGGGTTCGGAAAGTATGGAACAGATTTCTGGCGGAGTTCGTCAGGCCAGCCCCTATCTGTGCTGCAAGAGAACCATCGACCTGGTGGTGGCATCATTTATCGTGCTTCTGGTCCTCCCTTTAATACCTGTAATTGTTCTGCTGATCAAGATGGATTCAAGAGGCCCCGTCCTTTTCAGGCAGAAGAGGGTTGGTAAGGACGGGCGGGTGTTCGACCTGTATAAATTCCGCTCCATGGTCGACGGCGCGGAGAAGGCGCTCGATTCACTCCGGCCTCTCAGTAACACCGAGGGCCCGATTTTCAAAATCGAAGAGGATCCGAGGATAACCAGGGTGGGAAGGTTCCTGCGCCGTTCCAGTCTGGATGAACTTCCACAGATAATCAACGTTCTGAAAGGGGATATGAGTATCGTAGGCCCCAGGCCCAATCTTCCATCGGAAGTTGCCCAGTACCTGCCCTGGCAGAGGACCAGGCTTCTGGTCACCCCCGGCATCACCTGTTTCTGGCAGGTCGCCGGCAGGAGCCATATAGGTTTCCAGGAATGGATGAGGCTGGATCTTGAGTATATAAAGAAGAGATCAATCAAGACAGATCTGAAGATTATTTTCAAAACCTTCCCAGCAGTGATAGCCAGAAAAGGGGCCTTTTGATTCTCTGGCATACATCTTGCCTTATTTATTGTTGACAAGTACCACATTAAGACCGTAATTTAACAACGATTTAAGGAAATAATTAAGATTGTTCCTTCGGAGATGAGAAAAATCAAATTGAGTGCATACCGTACAAAAGTAATATTGCTGATAATTCTTGTGTTATCAGCCGGTTGCTCGAGCGGTAACAGGATGATAAGCAACCGGGATGGGGAGATCAGGGAGACAGAATATATCTCGCCGGACAGTATCCCGGAGGCCTATCGCCCTGATAAATATCTCCTGGGGTACGGAGATATGATGGATATTATTCTCATTGATTATGAGAAATACAGCCGTGAATATATAACCGTAAGGCCGGACGGAAGAATATCATGCCCCTATCTGGGAGAGATAGATGTAACAGGAATGACCGTACAGGAACTGGATGATCATATCACCAGGGGGTTTTCTGAAATAATCAAGAGGCCGGAAGTATCGATAATAATAAGGGAATTCAGGCCGCTGAATATTTATGTCCTGGGGGAGGTTGAACTTCCCGGCATCTTTGAAGTAAAAGAGGCCAGGACCGTACTGGAAGCCCTCTCGATGGCAAAGGGGTTGACGGACGAGGCCAAGAGAAACGGTGTGCTTCTGATCAGGAAGACCGGACCCAATCATATTGTGGGGATTGAGATTGACATAAACAGGATAATAAAGGATAACAGATATGAATACAATATTAAGCTGGAGGGGAATGATATTGTAATGGTCCCGAAGCAGAAAATTTCCCGCCTGAGTGATTTCGTCAACAACTATCTTGGTGTTCTGGACAAGCCATTTGATTTTCTCAGGATCTATTATTACATCCGGCAGGCGGAAGCTACCTATGAACATTTTGTAGTAAGGGATAATTAGCAAGAGCGGGATATGAACACGAAGGTCAACGAGAATAAGGAATCGACCGTAAAAGATTTTATCGAGGTTGTTTTCCGGAGGAAATGGATAATAGCAGGTATAGTTACCTTTGCCACATTGACAGCTGTGTTTATGACCATAAAGGAACCGGCAGTCTACGAGTCAGTCAGCACGGTACTGCTGAGAAGATCACAGCCCCAGAGCGTTTTCGCCGGCTACAGCAGATCGCTCCCGTGGGAGGAGGATGTCTCCTCCCAGATTGAGCTGGCCAAATCTCAGATGATACTGGACGAGGCGCAGGAAAACCTGGGCAGATACCTGCCTGAGGATTACAATAAGAAACCCAGGATCAAGCCGGGGTCGGTCAGCTCAGGCGTAGTAACCACATCGAATGTTATCTGGATTAAATATACCTCGGGGGACCCGGTGCTATGTGAAGCGGCGGTGGAAGCGATTACCAGTACATTCAGGGACTATTATTCAAGGATAAGGACCCCTCCGGAAATGGAGGACTTCTTCTCGAACGAACTCCAGATGATCATGGATGAGATCGAATACTGGAGAGAGAGAAAAAACAATCTGGAACAGAAGTGGGGGCTGGCGGATATAGAAATACAGAGAAGAGCATTGATAAACCGCCTGGGTACCTATGTGTCTCAGCGTGATCAGCTCAGGATTGAAAAGGACAAACTGGTAAGTTATGTGAATCAGCTCAGTACCACCCTGGAGGGGAACAGTATCGAGGATCTGTATATCCTCTATGACGATTTCCTGGGTCGTCGAACAAGGGGTACAAGCCTGGATAAAATGAACCAGCAGTACAATGATATGAAAATGAGAGAGGTTGAACTATCAGCTAAATATACCGGACAGAGTAATGAACTGATAGAGTTAAGAGAAGAGATTGATGAACTCCGGCAGATGATGAGGAAGGAGTTCAATTCCATAATTAAAGTAAAGAGTATGGAGCTGGAAGTAATAGAGCAGGAAGACAGGATGCTCACGGACCTTATTAGAGACCTGGAAATGAAATCATCGCATGGATCTGAGATAGAGAGAATAAACTCGGCCCTGAACAGGTTGAAGAGCTCCTATGATGAACTGACCGCCAAACAACTGGACGCGAGAGTGTCGATGGCCAGCAATCCGGAATGGAAGGTTACCGTTCTTACCAGGGCCACCCCGGCCTCCAGGCAGAGAGCCCGGGATTACGTCAGAATAGCGCTGGGTCCCCTGTTCAGCGTCCTGTTCGCTGTCGGCTTCGCTTTCTTTATCGATAACCTGGACCATTCCATAAAGAACGTTTCAGATGCTGAAGAAGCCCTGGAGATAACGGTGCTGGCAAGTTTCCCCGACACCGAGAAGAAATAGTGAGCTGATAAGATGTACGAAGATTTCTACGGATTCAAGGAACTTCCTTTCAACGTGACGCCGGACCCGAAATTCCTCTACCGGAGCACCGGTCACAAGGAAGCCCTGGCGTACATCACCTATGGGGTTTTTCAGAGAAAAGGTTTTATCTGCCTCACCGGAGAGGTGGGTGTGGGAAAGACCACCATAATAAACGCTTTCATTGACCTGTTCCAACCCTCTCTGGATGTCTCATTCGTATACTCAACCAGGTTCCCGTTCGACCAGCTTCTTTATCTGATCTGCGAGGATTTCGGCCTGGAAGTGGAGGGGCTGAATAAGGCGCAGATGCTGAGCCGCCTCAGCCGCTTTCTGATTGAACAGTACAACAAAAATAGAAACACGGTACTTATCATAGACGAGGCGCATAACCTGAGCCCCGAGGTTCTCGAGGAACTTAGAATGCTGTCCAACCTGGAGACCCGGAGCATGAAACTTCTTCAGATCATGCTGGTAGGTCAGCCTGAACTGGAAGATATACTTGACCTCAAGGAGATGCGGCAGCTCAAGCAGAGAATTCCCGGGCTTTACAGGATTTCCATCCTTAACCGCAATGATGTTGCCAGGTACATAGATTACAGGATCAAGGTGGCAGGCAGGGGGAATGGAGTGCCAAGATTCACCGACGGGTCAATAGAAGAGATATACCATTACAGCCATGGCATACCGAGGCTTATCAATGTCCTCTGCGACAGGGCCCTGCTGGTGGGGTATGTCTCTAACACCAGGAATATCGACGGGACTGTTATAAGAGAAAGCATCAGGGACCTGGAGAAAAAACCGGGAATGGAAGACAGGAGAGCGGGAAGAAAATACAATAATTACTGATATACTCTATCAGGGGGAGAGATGAATTGAGCAAGATATTTGACGCACTGAGAAAGGCGGAGAAAAACCGAAGGGGCCAGAAGGGGGCGCCGAAGAAGATCTCCAGGAAAAGGAAGAATAGATCCGGTGATGGCAGGGAAGTGATAATAGGGGGATTGGACAGGGATTTCTCCAGGTCGCTATACACCCTTCGTAATTCGATAGACACCGAAATAAGGGATAAGGGTTCCAGAGTGGTTATGATTACCAGCTCAGTCGAGGGAGAGGGGAAGACCACTATTGCCGGGTTCCTGGCAAGAGTTATTGCCGCCAACGAAATGGAGAGTGTTCTGCTGGTTGATTGTGCAATAAAGAGTTCCAGGATAGGTGAACTCTTCGGCCTGGATGCGGGGAAGGGGATTGTTGATTACCTTCTGGGAGAAGCGGAAATAGGAGATATTATCAATACAGCGGACCCAGGTGTTCTCGATATAGTCATATCAGGAGAGGTAAGGCAGCAGAGTGTTATTCAGCCCCTGTTCAACTCTGACAGAATGCAGTTCTTTATTCGGGATGTTTCAGAGAAATATGATTACGTCATTTTTGACACCTCTGCTGTTCTGGATGCCCCTGAAACCTCCATTCTTAGTCCCCAGATGGATGGAGTGGTTATGGTTGTGAGGGCGGGCAAAACTAAAAGGGAAGTTATAAAGAGGGCTATGATGATGCTGAATAAGCAGGGTGGTAACCTGATCGGTTCCGTTCTAAACAGAAAAAGATATTATATCCCTGAATTCATCTACAAGCGGGTTTAGTAAAGTGAAGGGGATGGCAAATCAAAGACCTGGCCGGCATGGGGGCAGGTTCTTCAGTATCTGCGGAGATAACCCGCAATCCAGCAAAAAATCAGAGAGATTCAATAACAGCTGGTTTAAGCTCCTTCTGGAAAGGATTACAGATAAGCTGCTGTCCGAAACCGGAAGGGAAGGTGTTCTGGGTATATACCTGTGCGGCAGCTTTGCCACCGGTGAGGGAACTGTAATAGTACGGGGTGATGAAGCTTTATTCATTTCGGACCTGGACCTGGTTATGTTAGTAGATTCCCTCGATCTTCACGCCAGGATCCTGCGGGACAGGAAGCGTCTGGGAGTGATATGCCAGGGTCTCTCGGAAGAGGCCGTATTCACAGAAGGGATATCAGTGGGTGTATACCACCTTTCCGAACTGCCGGAACTTGTGCCCAGCCCTCTGACACTGGATATGAAGCAGAAGGCGGTTACCCTGTTCGGTGACAGAGACCTTCCTGACAGGATAAGAGCGGAAGAGGTGACAGAATATGAGGGGATCAGGCTGTTAGAGAACAGGGCCTGCTCTCTGATGGGCTCAATCCACCTTAGCGGAAGCAGTGATCCCGCATCGAGGATCGAACTGGCTTATTCCATCTCCAGAGTATACACTGATATCCTGACAGCTATTCTGATATTCCGCAAACGGTACCTTCCGGGTTACCGGGCAAGATTGAAGGAGTTAAGGGCTGTCAGAGAAGAGGAGAAGGATATATTATCCGAAGAAATATTCAGCAGAATAGCTGAATGGACTGAATACAAGTTATGCCCCTCGGAAAGAGATCCCGGTGAAGATATATGGAAGAAGTGGGAATTGGCGGGGCGTGACCTGATTGATCACTGGAGAATATTCAGGTCGAAAAGGCCCGGAAAGGAAGTACAATCCCGGGGAGTGGAAGAGATCCTGGGAGAGTACCGAAGCAGGTATACCCTCTGGCAGAGGCTCAAGCGGTGGGCTGGATACCTGGGAAGATTTTCCCCGTTCAGGAGACTGTGGAAGATTCTTTATCTGAACAGAAGTATCCTCAGGCTGGCACCGTCAGAGCTGGTTACTTACACAGGAATAAGGGTGTTGAACCATATAACCGAAGGTAGTAAAAAGTCTTCTGTTCTCTCTTATGGAAGAGGTTTCGCCAGGATGAGGGCTGAGGCCACAAAGGATGCTGCCAGCCTCCATGAATTATGGACTGAAGTAAATAAATGAACGACGGTGAGATTAATTGAAAAAACCGGCAGTAATGATAATTATAGATGCGCTGGGATATGAGCTTGCTGAACGTTATCAGTTCAGGCCCGCAGGGCTGCCCTGTATTAAAAGGTTGCGGACTGTTCCGGGATTCAGCCAGGCCGCCCTGACCAGTATTATGACCGGTTGCCGGCCCGATGAGCACGGTCTATGGATGATGTATTCATTCTGCCCGGGAAACTCACCACTCGGCTGGCTTTCCCTCTTTCCTGAAGGGGTATCTTCAAGGAGGCGTTGGCTCAGGCGGTTGATCGAATGGAAGCTGAGGAAGGTAGATGGAATTAAAGCATACTACTCACTCTACAGCGTACCGAGGAATGTGCTGTCGCTTATAGGTTTCCCAGCCAGAAGGAATATCTTCCTTCCCAATGGGACGGAAGATGGGCCGGAGACTGTGATCGATGAATTATATCAGAGGGGGGAGAGGTTATTCATAAGGGACTATCATACACCCGAGGAGGAGTCTTTCTCCGATCTGAAAGCAGCACTTGAGGGGGGTGGGTTTGATTTTCACCTCCTCTATACGGCAGGCCTCGATTCCTCCCTCCACCGCTACGGAACCTCGCACCATGAGATAGAAAAGCATCTGGACTGGTACAGAAGAGAGCTGGAGGAGATATCCTTGATCGGAGCAGGGTGCAATATGGCTGTTCTGGGCGACCATGGCATGTGCGATGTTAACAGTTCTATCGACCTTATGGATAGAGTTGAAAAGCTGGACCTGGAGATACCGGCTGATTATATTCCCTTTTACGATTCTACCATGGCCAGGTTCAGGATCTTCACGGGGAGAGCCAGGAAGAGGTTATGCGGTATGTTAACAGGAATGGAGGAGGGGGTTATTCTCAGTGCAGAAGAAAAGAGGAAGCTGGGTATCGATTTCGAGGGTGGAATATATGGTGATATTATCTTCATCATTAATCAGGGGACTATTATAAACCCCAGTTACATGGGCAAGGAGCTCATCAGGGGAATGCACGGATACCATCCGGATAATGAATGTATGTACAGCGGACTATTTTCCAATATGGAAGAGGCCGAAAAGGCCGGATCAATAACTGATGTAGCCAGTATGTTTATTCCCGGCTTCACCTGCAGTGGAAGGGATGAAGATGGAACTGGCTAAGCTTGGAAAGGCGATGAGCTGGAACGCGATGGCCAGGATTGCCCGCTTTGTGGCAGGGCCGATCGCCTATATTATCATTGTAAGGTCACTGGGTGAATACAACTGGGGCCTTCTCAGTGTACTCAAGAGTATCATGAGCTTTGCCCTTATTCTGATTCTTGCCGGTGGGGGAAAGGCGCTGCTTAAATTTCTGCCGGAGATGAAGGTAAAGGGCGGAGTATCGAGATTTTACCCTACGGTCAGAAAACTGCTGGTAGTACAGGGTTCAGTCTGGGTATTGCTGCTGATCGTAAGCTGGCTGATGGCCGGAAGAATTGCCAGAATCTACCAGGTACAGGATATGAATTTTAATATGCTTCTTATCCTGGCCGTAGGTTTCGTCCTGTTTCAGGTAATGATGTCGATTGTGACAAAGGTGCTGCAGGCGCTCTACGAGACCAAACTTCTTGGTTTTGTAATTGTGGGGGGGAATATAGCTTATATTATATGCTTAATCCTTTTACTTAAGGTGTTCAACCTCGGAATACCTGGGGTAATTATCGCGGGAGGGATATCCAACCTGGCTATGATACTGGTTATTATGCCCAGGATCAGAGACCTGATAAATGGGGAGGATAGTTCGGTTGGTGAGGTTCCGGATCTCAGTAAGGTACTGAAGTTTTCTCTGCCTTTTGTGGTAACAGGTCTTCTCAATCAGGTAGTGTGGCGCCAGTCAGAGGTTCTCTTTCTGGGTCATTACACCGGTATGGAGGAGGCAGGCTACTTTGAGCTGGCCTACCGAATGCCACAGATGGTACTGGAGTTCATACCCCTGGCGATCTGGCCGATCATTATGGCCGGTATGTCCGAATCGTACTCGCGGGACAGAAAGGGACTGGTTAAGAGTGTGAGGCTCTACTACAAAATGCTGTATATTATAGTAATCCCGATTGCCGCCATGGGTTTTGCTTTCTCCAGGGAGCTGATACCGATCCTATACGGTGAGAATATGGTTTTTTCAGGTCTCTTCGCCCAGATGTTTTTCATTGTATTTTCCTATTCCTTTCTCTATACTCCTCTAAGCATGTCACTGTATGTTATGGAAAAGAGTTGGGTTAACATGCTTCTATTTTCTCTTCTGGCTCTGATAAATATCGGACTGGATTTTGCTCTGATTCCCAAATATGGTTTGTGGGGCGCATTTCTGCCGGTCGCCCTGGTAATGATGATTGCGATTGCGATCTTCTATATTGCGATTAAGAGGTTTAGAAATGATATCCAGGTGCCGATTAAATTCATCGGCAGGTGCTATCTTGCCGGGATACCAACCGCCCTGCTGGCCCTCTCGGCCTGGAAGTGGAACCAGCCGATCTGGATAGCCCTGCAGA
The DNA here is from genome assembly GCA_014730075.1 of bacterium. Classification (GTDB taxonomy): domain Bacteria; phylum Krumholzibacteriota; class Krumholzibacteriia; order Krumholzibacteriales; family WJIX01; genus WJIX01. The sequence goes on from WJIX01000184.1 coordinate 9,116, forward strand.
TGGTAATCGGCATAGCAGTTCTGGCTGTAAGTTACAGGCTGCTCAGGATAATCGGCAAGCGGGAGAAAGAGATAATAATGGAGATGCCGATTCCATTTAAGAGATTAATTGTTGCTGTCTTGTAGATTAAGGAAAGAAGATGTACAGAGATAAATCCGTATCAGTGGTAATACCCTGTTATAACGAAGAAGAAGGCGTTTCCGTGGTAATAAAGTCGCTGCCTGAGTTTATTGATGAGGTGGTGGTGGTGGACAACAATTCCACCGACAGAACCGCCGAAGTGGCCGAACAGCTGGGAGCCAGGGTCATACTGGAGAAGAAAAAAGGTTACGGGGCGGCATATAAGGCGGGTCTTCCGGAGGTTAAGGGAGATATAACCGTTACCATGGACGGGGATGGAACCTACCCGGTAGAACAGATAGACGAGTGTATTGATTATCTTCTGGATAATCAGCTCGATTTCGTATCCGCGGCGAGGTTTCCGCTTCAGGACTCTGATTCGATGTATTTCAGCAACAGGATGGGAAACACCATATTGACACTTGCAACCCTTATACTGTTTATGAGAAACGTAAAGGATTCGCAGTCCGGGATGTGGATCTACCGAAGCGAAATATACCCCAAGCTGAATCTCAAGAGCGACGGAATGCCCCTGAGCGAAGAGATTAAGATCAACGCCATAAGGCATCCTGAAATCAGCTTTGAGGAGTACCATGTAAAATATCACCCCAGGGTCGGTGAGGTAAAACTGAATAAATGGAAGGATGGTTTCGAGAACCTCCTTTATCTTCTGAAACTCAGATTCACCGGAATCAAGAAGTAACTGGAGCCCCGGATAGAATACTGACCCCCTGTGAGAGGAGCCTGATGCTAAAAAACCTGATTCTCATAATCATGACAGTATTTCTGAATACGGCTGGCCAGTTCATGATGAAAACAGGGATAAACAGAATAGGTATGATCGGGTTCGACAACTTTATGGAATCGATGGTAAAAGCGGTTACCAGCGGTTATGTTATTGGCGGATTCCTCTCTTACGCGGTCAGCGCGGTACTGTGGATAGTTATCCTGTCGAGGTCTGACCTGAGCTGGGCTTTCCCAATGGTCAGTCTCTCTTACGTGGTTACCGCCATTTTTGCTCCATATTTTCTGAATGAGCCGTTCACCATAACGAGGTTTGTGGGGATTCTGGTAATTGTCAGCGGTGTATTCATCGTAGCCAGGACATATTGAGGGTACTTGCTGTTTTTAAAGAGGGTAACCTGTTTTGCGGAGCCGAACCCCGTTTTTAATTATCAGTTCAGCTGTAACGGTCCTGTCTCTGCTTACCGGAGCGAAGATAGCCCCCGGCCCCGATCTGGCGGGAATAGTCCTGGCCTTTCTTTCCATATCGGTAATTCCGGCAGTTCTGATAAACTGGCTTCTCCGGATCAGGATTATCACGAGCCTGAAGAGCATCTGCAGCCTTATCGCCACGGGGCTGATTTACCCGGTACTATTGGTTTCCACAGGCTTCATTCCGGGGATGGGCCTGGGGAGAATATCGGTCC
>WJIX01000185.1 GCA_014730075.1 bacterium
CCAGGGAAGATAACGAATATGTGATTACCAAGACCAGGGGGAAGAAGGATGTCCGGATTAACGGAGAGAGGATGCACGTGAAAACCCTGGAGGAAGAAGATCTGATAGCTGTCGGATCGCAGGAGTTCGTATTCAAGAATTAACAGGTCGGGACCTCATGAGAATTATAGTTTTTTCAGACGTTCACGGCAATTTCGAATCGCTCCGTGAGGTAGCCTCAGAAATCAGCAGGATGGAACCGGAGCTGGTTGTATCCCTGGGTGATGTGGTCGGCTACGGGGCACGCCCGGGAGAGTGTGTTGACCTGGTAATGAAAATAGCGGATATCAACATTTCCGGCAATCATGATCTGGCCGTGGCAGGCCTGATCCCCTTCGACCGTTTCAACGCCTCCGCCCGCTGCTCCATAGATTGGACGGCCAGCCGTCTGACTGAAGGCCAGATTGAATACCTGAAGAGCTCCGAGCCCCTGTTCCACAATGGAAAATCCCTGTTCGCTCACGCCTCTCCACTCTCTCCACTGGATTGGCCATACATAACTACCCTTGCCCAGTCCAGAGAGATAATGCAATACTTCGAAGAGAAATTCATTTTCATAGGCCACACCCACATTCCGGCAGTAATAAGTTACGACCAGCGGGGGCGGACCAGGTATCTTCTCGACTCTCCGGTAGAAATCAGGGAAGACTGCCGGTACCTGATCAACGCCGGCAGCGTGGGACAGCCCAGGGACGGAATAAACGCAGCCTGTTTGACCCTCCTGGATACGGGCAGCGGTGTCATCGAACAGAGAAGAATTAAATATGATTACAGAACGAGTCAGGAGAAAATCATCCATGCCGGACTGCCGGAGAAGCTGGCAAACAGGCTAGAAACCGGAGAATAGGAAAATGAAGAAGCAGAATTACCGCGTCCTCAGAAAAATAGCCTCAGGCAGCACTTCGATGATCTATGAAGCTATCCAGATATCCCTGGACAGGAAAGTGATTATTAAAAAACTGCACCCCCATCTTACCTCCGATCCCGATTTTATCAACCGATTCGAGATGGAAGCAAAAACGGCCGCTTCGCTGAATCATGAGAATATAGTCAGAATTATCGACTCCGGTAAACAGAACAGTACCTATTATATCGTAATGGAATATATCGAGGGGATCAGTCTCAGGACACTGATGGACCGCCGCCACCCACTGGAAGAGGATATCTCCATGCTCATCGCGCACGGGATCTGTTACGGGCTGACTCACGCACACCGGCACGGGATCATCCACAGGGATATCAAACCGGCCAACATCATGATATCAAGGGAAGGGGTGGTGAAAATAACTGATTTCGGACTGGCCAAACTGATAAGAGGCCAGGTCAGTCAGACCCAGTCCGGATCGCTGCTTGGTACTCCTCTGTACATGTCACCGGAGCAGGCCATAGGCGATAATGTCGACGTAAGAAGTGACATCTTCTCTCTGGGAAGTATCTGCTACGAGATGGTCACCGGAAAGAAGCCATTCAACGGGAATAATTACGCCAGTGTTATTCAGAGTATAATATCCAGGCCTATCAAGGAGCTCTCCAGATCCCTCAAGGGAAGCCCGGAAATTGGCCCCATCATTATGAAGGCCCTTCAGAGGAATCCTGAGAGGAGATTCAGGTCCACGGCCGATATGGCTTCCGGTATAGAACAGACCCTGGGAAGAGAGAGGATACTCTCAGCCAGGGACCTTCTGAAATCGTACGTTTACGAGGAAAGAACGGTAACCCCACTCAGGAGAAGGCCGAAACGCAGGGCGGGCCGGACTCTGCTGCGCGTTGCGGCAGCCCTGGTTATCTGCGCCGGAATAATAGCCCTGTCACTTAATCCCCATCAGATTAAAACAGTCTACCGCAATATAAATTCCGGCAGCGGGACAGCGGGCGCGGATAACGGCTTGAGAGCGGGAATGGAGGGAAACAGCGGATTCGGGTTCATCGAGGTCAGGCCGGAGAAAGAACAGCTCCCTGACAGCGCCGGCAGCCGGAAAGAGGAGGCCAAAGAACCTTCGCGGGAGCGGGCTGAAGAGCCTGATACCTCCCGGTCCGAACCGGCCGTTCCGGATACTGCTACAGCAGAAGATCAGAAAAAGGATTCTTCCTCATCAGCAGCCGCTGAAGAAAAAAAGTCTGAATCAGGGCTCCTGGATATACATGTGAAACCGGAAGCCGCCATATTCATCGACGGGAAGCAGAGGATATTCGGCAACCATCTGGGGCCGATGCCGCTAGAGCCTGGAAAACACAGCCTTCTCATCCAGAGGGCCGGTTACGAGAACTACACCGAAGTACTCAGAATAACCGGGGACGAACTCTCCAGGCGGAGGATCAGGCTGATTGAGGTAAAGGGCAGGATCGATATTACCACCACGCCGGGAGCAGAGCTGTATATCGACGATGAGTTCATTGCCGTAACCCCTCTTAAATCACCGGTAGTCATAGAGTCTGGAACCCACCGGGTAAAGCTGGTCAAGGAAGGATTCAGGACCTGGGAAAACATGGTCGATGTTCAGCCGCGCGACACCCTGAAACTTTCCGTGACCCTGGTCAGGGAATAACCGCGGTTCAGGAAAGGAAACTCCCGGCGGCAGCGA
>WJIX01000186.1 GCA_014730075.1 bacterium
CATCAGAACGGCAGGACAATCCGGAGATCTTCATGGATATAGCCCTGCTATACAAGGGCAAGGGAATGCTCGACCGGTTCGAAAAGTATGGCACTGAAGCTCTCAAGATGCTTCTGATGAACGGGAGAAACAGTGAGGCAGCCCAATGGGCTGTCGAGATGATTTCAGAAGATACCTGTTCGGAAAAAGGTTCAAAACTGCTGATAAGGGCAGCGAACAACACTGCCAGGAGTGGTGACCACCAGACAGCTTTCGATATCTTCAATTATATCCGCAAGAATTCACCTTCAGCAGCTATTTCACTGAAGGCATCCATATCGCTGGCCAGACTGCTGGCGAAGAGTATGGGAAATCCAGATCACGCTCTCCTGGTACTGGATGAGGCAAAGAGGCAGGATATCGATCCCAGGTGGCAGGAAAGTATCGCAGAGGTAGAATCCGGTATCAGAAGAAGCTCCGCCCCCAAACTGGAGGGGGAGATTCCCACACTCTGAATCATTGCCGAATAAAGATACCCGGCATCCCTGAACCAGTCTCAGATAGCCTGTAGAACCTCAACCACTATATTAACGATATTTTCAGGAGCACCCACTATCCTGGAACGTATAATCCCCTCCTCATCCACCACGAATAGAGTGGGGGTATAATTCACCACCAGGACCTTCCTGCCATATTCCCGGCAGTCCATCAGAACGGGCACCCGGCAGTTGGACTGCTCGAGGATCTTCCTGGTTTTATTAAGGCGGTCTTTCCAGTTGAGAAGCAACACCCTGAAACCCATGGCATCCTCAAGCTCCCTCAATTCTTCCATTCGCGGCAACTCCGCGATGCAGGGAGGTCAGTCTGGGCTCCAGGCCCCCAATACCAGCTTCCTCCCCCTATATTCCGAGAGCTGATGCAGCTTTCCCCTGGTGTCAGTGAAGGCTTCGTCATGAAGCAGTTTCCTTTTCCCGGTTCTCCGGCGCAATATCTCATCGCCGAGGATATTACCCCTGCCCGGATGGACCAGATTATACAGGCTGTCCAAGCCGATCTCATCACGCATGCGGGGAACACCGGCGGCAAGATCGATGTAGGCATCCAGGGCTTTGCCGCGAAGCTGTCTCTCCCACATGATATCCCCTATATATTTACCTGAGAAGGGGTTTTCCCTTGAATCATTAAGTATATCAAGTGCGCCGTTCTCATCGCCGCGGCGAAGCAGAGCCTCCCCCAGGACCATCCCGGCGAAGCTCTTTTCCAGGGCATTATCAGCCTCTTCCAACCCTTTCCTGAACATACTGACCGCCAGCTGGGGGCTTCCCCCGCCATCCAGATCAAAACCCATATAGAGGAAAATCCTGAAATCAGCCTCCTTCTCACTCAGAATATCCCGTGCATACCTGGCCGCTCTGAGAGTGTCGATATCCATAAGGTAAGAAAAACCTGCGTAATAGAGTGAACCGGTAATACCGGGGTCATCCTCATTCCGCTCGACTGTGCTGACAAAACGGAAAGCTTCCTCCTCCCGGCCCAGTTCCGCTGCCAGTGTCTTAAAAATTATGACGCAGGCAAACCGCCTGCAGTATCTGTCCGGGTAACTCCCCAGAAACATCCTGAGATGCTCCACCCTTCTCTCCGGGTCTGCTATGGAGGAAGCCGCCTCCAGCTCTTCCATTACGTAAATATCGGTGCCCGGAGTGTCCGTCGAGCACCCTGCGGCCAGAAAATAGAGAGCCGTAATAAACAGAGCAGCCCGCCTCAAGATCATTCTTCCTCCCGGTAATGTTCCATGATCAGCTCCGCCATACGGTCCGCCCTGGCCTGCCAGCTGCTTTTTCTGGCAAAGTCGCGCAGCCTGCCCGTATCGGCCCCAATGGAGAGGGCGGTCCGGACGTTATCCACAAACTGGTCTTCTGTCCGCGACAGGTATATGAAATCTCCGTACCGGTCCATCTCCTCCGAAAACCTCATACTTACTATCGGTTTTCCCACTGCCGCGTATTCATAGAGCTTGTTTGGATCAGCGTATTTCATAAGGTCGTTCATCACCAGCGGTATCAGGCATACATCCAGTGCGGCCAGGTAGGCCCCCAGCTGCCGGTAAGGTTTCGAGCCGATATAGAACAGGTTATTCCTGGCCCCGGTTATCCGCTCGATATCACCCCTCCTGCTCTCGAACAGAGGGCCCATCAGAACGATCGAAACATCAGGTAATTCCTCGGCAAGCCGGTCCAGCAGCCCGGTGTCGAACCAGCGGGCTATCGCTCCCGCATAACCGATTACCGGCCTTTTGAACTGCTTCATCTCTTCGGGGATTCCAGCGGCGGCGCTCCGGGAGAAGAGATGGTAATCCACTCCGTTCGCTATCCGGTAAACCTTCTCCACACCCATATCCTCCAGCTTTTTCTTCAAACCCCGGCTGACCGCGACTACCAGGTCGGCGGAGAAGGCCAGCGACCTGAAATACCTGCCCGCCCACTTCTGTACATCCGGAAATTCCATGGGGTCATCGTTGCAGTCATACAGCATCAGCTTTCTGGGGAGCAGCTTCAGAATGGCGCTGTAATATATGTTGCTTACATAGAAAACTGTCTCCCTTCCGTGAAAGCCGGTTGACAGCAGGACCACCTTAAGCCAGAGGAAAAGCAGTATATTCCAGAGAAACCTAACCGGCGGGAGAGAAAAGATGAACCGGACACTCTTCTGCGGAAAATTCTTGAAGACAGGTACGCAGAGATGAACTATCCTGCCCTCTCTCTCGGGCAGAAAGTTATTCCTCTTGCCCGCAACCACACTGGATAGAAAAAGTATATCCCAGTCTTTTGGGAACCTGCTCAGAATCTGCTGCTTGCGGGTTCTTACGTAACGGAACTGTATTTCGGAGAAACAGACAACCTTCAATTAACAGCGCCCTCCCGCCATTTTGCCGATTACCGGGGATCAGCGGAGAAATTCTTCTATCTTTTCTATCACGTACTCCTGCTTCTTCCGGGGAAGCTCCGGATATACCGGCAGGGCCAGAGTCTGCTCTGCGGCAAGCTCCGCCTCCGGCAGCGAACCCTGCTCCCATCCCAGGTAGCCGAAGCATTCCTGCAGGTGAAGAGGCACCGGATAATAGACAGCGGTGCCGATACCACAGCTGGAAAGATGATCCCTCATCTCATCCCTTCTCTCAACCCTTACCACATACTGGTTGAATATGCTCTCATTCTCATCCCTCACAACGGGAGGCATGATTCCTTCGATCCCGCTGAATGCAGCGGTATAACGGGAAGCATTATCACGCCTGGCCCGGTTCCACTCCTCCAGGTATTTCAGTTTAACATCCAGGACTGCCGCCTGCAGGGCATCCAGCCTGCTGTTTATCCCGATATATTTATGCCGGTACCTTTCCACCTCGCCATGCACTCTCAGAGCCCTTATCCTTCCGGCCAGTTCTTCATTGCCGGTAAGGATCATTCCTCCATCCCCGGCTCCTCCAAGATTCTTGGAAGGAAAGAACGATAAACAGCCGGCGTCACCTATTGTTCCGCATTTCATACCCCGGTACATCGCGCCTATCGACTGGCAGGCGTCTTCTATTACCGGTATCTCCCGTTCTGAGGCCAGTTCCATCAGCGGCTCCATATCAGCACTCTGGCCGAAGAGGTGCACCGCTATTACCGCACCGGTTCGATCGGTGACCGCTTCTTCCAGAAGAGAGGTATCCATATTATATGTTTCGGGGTCAATATCCACAAATACGGGGCTGGCCCCCGTCCTCACGATCGAACTGACCGTGGAGAAGAAAGTGTAGGGGGTGGTTATCACTTCATCTCCCTCCCCGATTCCCAATGCCATCAGAGATATGAGGATGGCGTCAGAGCCCGAAGCTGTTCCCAAGGCATGTTCAACCTGGTGATATCTCTGCATACCCTGCTCGAAACTCCTTACCGTATCGCCCAGGATGAACTGCTGCGTCTCGAAGACAGATCGAACCGCCTCCATTACTTCAGTTTCTATCTTCCGGTGCTGAGGCACCAGGTCCAGTAATTTGACTTCCAATTTTTCCTCCGACTCCCTATCTGAAAAACATTTATTACCTTCGAATTTTAAAGGATACTGGCGTAAAGCTCCCTGAGCTCCCCGCTGGTCATATCCCAGTTGAACTTCTCCCTGAAAGCCCTGAGACCATTACGGGCAAGAGATTCCCTCTGCTGGTTGTCCCGGTACAGCTTGACTATCTGCCCGGCCAGCTCCTCGGGACTGTCGTAACGGAACCAGAGGCCTGCCCGCGATTCCTCAATCACCCTCTTAAGGGGAGGGCAGTCGCTGACTATAACCGGCTTGCCCCTCATCATATACTGGAATATTTTATGAGGAATGGTGGTATCCGTGTGGGGATTCCGTGAGTGCGGTACCAGGCAGATATCACTCGCTTCGATATAACTCCATATTTTTTCGAAGTTTACCCACCCTGTCATCTCCACAATATCCCGGCATCCCAGCTCAAGGGCAAGTTTCTCCAGGTAATCCCGGTATGCCGGGTTTCTCCCCCCCACCAGAACCAGTTTCAGAGAGGGTATCTCCTCCGCCGCCAATGGGAGCGCTTTCACTACCACATCCAGGCCGCGGTGCGGAGCAAATCCGCCCACGTACGATATCATGAAATCATCCCTGTACCGATTGACAATCACCGGATCAAGGGCAATTTCATCCCTGTCAAAACTGGCTGTATTGGGGACCACATGGATCTTATCCGCCGGGACCCCGATACCCTCCAGTCTCCGGGCTGACTCCTCAATCACCACTATCACGGCATCCACTTCCTTCAGTACATTATATTCATAATCCCGCCAGCGGTTGTAGTTATAGATGGTCTTCTTCTTCAGCCAGCTGGTGTACCATACCTGGAGCCCGGCCGGGTAGTTCTCGTGAAGGTCCGCTATAACCGGAATGCCGGCCTCTCTGGCCGCACGGACCGCCTCTCCAACCAGGGGCAGGTCGTGCACATGAAGAAGGTCCACCCCCCTCTCGCTGATCAGAGACCTGATAGCCCGTCGCCAGTGGATATCCCTGAAGGTAAAGGAAAAGCTGTAGCGGTGTATCTTATCCCTCAGAGGCCCCACTTCCACTCCCCTCATCAGTTTCATCCCCTTGACGGTCTCTTCTCTCTTCTCTCCGGGGTTTCTCTCAACCAGCAGGTGAACCTCGTGCCCTTCGCCGATAAGTGTACTGGCCTCCTTTTCCACGCGTATATCCGGCGGGGGCATGCTATTCTGAAGTATCATTCCAGTCTTCAATCGATCTTCTCCTTGCAATACGGAAAAGTTGCCGGTTTTCGCTAATCCAGTATAGTATCTGAGAAATGTCAGGTAAAGCACTATTAGAGGGCAGATTGAACAGTTATGCCGTAGAAGGAAAAACCCGGAATGGTTGCCAGAGAAGTCACTCAATCCCGATATCGGATTTCATCGGTGGATTTAGCGCGTAGATTCGGTTAAATTAAGACTGGATAAGATTGGCCGGAACGAACGGCCCGGAGTCTTCTTCAGTCAGGGAGAGATATGACCAGAGGAGAGACCACGGTAAGGAAAGTTATAGAGGGAGGGCTGGGGCTTGCCTTCTTCGAGGGGAAAACTGTCTTTCTCCCTTTCGCCGCTCCCGGGGACAGGGTGGAATTCTCGGTACTGAAGAAGAGCGGGAATATCCTTTTCAGCAGGATAGAGAAGGTCCTGGAGCCATCGGAACTGAGGATTCAGCCAGCCTGTCCCAATTTTACCAGGTGCCCCGGTTGCGAATTCCTTCACCTGAGCTATCAGGATGAACTGGAGATAAAAGCGGGGATGACCGCCGAAACGTTCAAACGGATCGGCAAGACAGATATACCCACTGAAAAGATAATACTTTCACCGGAAAGGTTTGGATACAAAAACAGCGCCATATTCGAATTCGACGGGGAAGGCCGCCCCGGCCTTAGAGAAGAGGAGTCCGGAGAGGTAATTTCGTTCCCGGCTGACGGCTGTCCCCTGCTTTCGGAGAAGACCGCCGAGGCGGTACAGGGTTTGACCGGCGGTAGCTCCAGAACCGGCGAACCGGTCCTGGCGCGGACCGATAAATTCGGGGCCACCCAGTTCTGGGGGGCAGAAGGTGTAATAGAGATGCCGGACATTCTGGTGGAGTCCTCAGGGTTACTCTTTCCGGTCAAGCCCCGGACACCCATAAGGGATAACCTCTACCTGAACGACATTTTTGTAGAAACGGTAGCCTCCCTGCCCCGCAGGGGGACCGGCAGCATTATCGACCTGTTCTGCGGTGTGGGAACCCTCTCCCTGGCCTTCTCACGGAAGGGGATGAAGGTAACCGGAATTGATGAACAGAGCGGCAGCATCGAGGATGCCAGGGCAGCCGCCAACCTCAACGATATGGAGGAAATCAGTTATCTGCGGGGGAGAATCGACAGGATGCTGATGAAGGTAGAGAAGCCTGAGGCAATAAATATTTCTTCCCCGGCCGGAGGAATATCAAAACAGATTCTCAAGGCGGTACTGAAGAATAACCCGGCGGAGATAATCATCAACTCTGCCGACGCCGCTTCTATGGCACGCGACATGGGGCGGCTGAAGGAAAACGGCTACCTCCCTGAGAAAACCTTCATCGTCGATCTGTATCCCTGCAGATCAAGTTCCCAGATAGTAATGCTCCTGAGAAGGGCCGCTCATTGATCCTGCCCTGTCCACTCTATCTTCACGTTGAGATTTTCAGTATCGTAATGCTTTTCCACATCCACCAGGCTGGGAGATTTCTTTATCTCCTTGAGAGGGACCTTCCTCAGCCTTGATTTTCTGAGAGCGACCATGACACCGGTATCCCCGTTCTTGATCATCTCCACCGCATTGTTGCCGAAACGCCTTCCCATCTGCCGGTCCTTCTGGGAGGGAGGCGCTCCCCGCTGAAGGTAGGCCAGAGCCATATACCTGGTATGATGGAAATCATGCTCCAGCAGCCCTTTGAGGTAGTTACCCACCCCCCCCAGGCTGTAATGGCCGAACTCGTCCAGCTTGGCGTCCTTTCTTACCTCTTCCTCACCTATGATGTGAGCTCCCTCGGCGACCACTATGATCTTGTAAAGGTGGTCAAATCCGAGTTCCCTGCTCTTTTCCATCTTTCTGGTCAGCACCGAAACCAGCTGCTGTATTTCAAAGGGGTATTCAGGTATAAGGATCACGTCCGCGAAAGCCGCTTCTCCGCCCCTCAGGGCCAGCCATCCGGCGTGCCTTCCCATTACCTCAAGGAAGAACATGGTCTGATGGCTCTGGGCGGAATGTGCTATCTGCTCGGCGGAATTGCATATCACGTTAAGGGCAGTATCATAACCCAGCGAATACTCGGTCCCGGCCAGGTCACGATCAATGGTCTTGGGTATCCCTATGACATTGAGGCCTCTTGCGGAAAGTTCCGCTCCCGCCCCCAGAGTATCATCGCCACCCATCGCTATCAGGGCATCCAGTCCGAGCTTTCTGGCATTCTTCAGAACCTTTTCGGTACGGTCATTCTTTTCAGAGACGGGATTGGTCCTGCTGCACTGAAGCATGCTTCCTCCCAGGCGGCTGTACGTCCGGACCACTTCCGGCCCCAGCTTCACCGCGTAGCTCTCCGGATCATCCACCACCAGGGCCTCCCAGCCCCTCTTCAGTCCGACAACTTCATATCCGTACATGGATGCCCTCTCTACCGCCCCGGCTATGGCCGGATTCAGCCCCGGAGCATCCCCTCCGCCAGTAAGTACGCCTATTCTCATTATGCCCTCCCTTTTTCTTCAGTAATTTTTTTCTATAAACAGTGTCCGGATACCATATGCTGATATCAGGAGTTCCGCGGGCCGTAGACCGGGGATCCCGGTCACTCTGAATATACTGGCCCCGGAAAAGCGGAACCCTTAATCCCGGTCACTCACTATAAGATTAAAGCTATACCTCAATCTGTCCAGTTAAAAGTATATTAGATGAGTGAGGAAAATAAATACTTACTCCCCTCCAAAGGCGGAATGCTTGAAATTATCCCCCTCAGATTATACAATCTACAGGTCGAAGAATGAATTTCAGGAAGAAAGGATATACCATGAATCGATTCTCTCCACTCAGAGTCTCGCTTATTATGGCCACAGCCCTGATCTGTCTGGCCGGAACCGCCGCAGCCGCGGAGTCGCCAGACAAACCTGCCTACATTGATATTTCAGACTGGCTGGTCCTGGGGCCGGTAAAGACTCCGCCACCCCTGTTTGACCAGGAAGACAAGGAAATTTCAGAATACCTGCTCTCCTACCCCTTCATGCCGGCGGATATCCCCATGCCGGAGAAAGGGAGCGGGGTAGATTTCTCCCCGTACGGCAAGCTGGAATGGAAGCACAGATCAGAGGAGAACGGCAGGATTACCCTGATGGAAAAACCGGAGGAACCTTCTGCCGCCTACCTGACCGCCTACCTGGAACTGGATAGATTCTCTTCAGTACGATTCCGGGCTGCCTGCTCCTATCCATTCAAACTGATGGTTGGAGAGGAGACTGTCATTGAGAGCGGCAGCGGGAAAGGAATGGAAGAGTACAAAGAGGGAACCGCCGAACTGAAGAGAGGGAAGCACAGGATTACCATCAAAACGGTATCCGTCCCGGGAGATTCAGTCTATCCGTGGAGCGCCGCGGCAGGATTTCATATCGAGAATCGCCCCGGCAACATCCCTGTTATCACCGTTTCTCCTGAGAGAGGAATCAACATACATGATATCCTGGATCCACCCCATATCCGGGGGGTAGAGCTGGCCCGGGACGGGAAACTGGCGGCGGTTACAATCAGCAGGGTTATTTCCGCCGAAGGGGACAGGGAGACAGAAACCAGGATTATCAGAACCGGTTCGGGCGAGACTGTACGCACAATTGTCTCAGAAGGGGGGATTGGAAGGGTCAGGTGGGCAGGAAGCGGGAACCGGCTGTCTTACACTGTCACCAGTGAAGAGGGCAGCAGTATAAGGCTGATCGATCTGGAAACCGGAAGGGATATGGTTATCGCCCGCGATATCGACGAACTGGAAAACTACAGCTGGAGCGATCATGGTGATTTCATAATTTACTCCGCTTCACGGGAGCCGGATAAGAATGAAAGTGGAGTAAAGAGGCTCCGGGGCCTCTATGACAGGAAATCATACGGGAGGAACAGATCCTTCCTGTACCTGCTCTCTCCCGGCAACGGAACCAGGAGAAGACTGACCGATGGAGAACATTCCACCAGGCTTCTGGACATCCATCCCGATGGTGGCTCCATACTTATTTCCAGGAATTACGAACAGCTGGAGGAGCGCCCCTACTCCAGGACGGAGCTCTACAGCATCGAGCTGGAAAGTATGGAGAAGAAACTCCTCTGGGAGGGGTTCTGGTTCAACAGCGCGGCCTATTCTCCGGATGGTGACAGAATACTGGTAGGCGGCGGCCCATCCACATTCGGAAGCAGGGGGGTGAATGTCCCCGAGGGAACCATCCCCAACGATTATGACGGGCAGCTCTTCATTATGGATCCGGAGGACGGAAGCGTGGAGGCGGTCACCAGGGATTTCAAGCCTTCGGTACTGGATGCCATATGGGCCAGGTCTGACGGTAGGATATACATAACCGCCGAGGACAGGTCCATGGTAGGGCTGTTCCGGCATTCTCCCGGAAGTGATAAGTTCGAACCGATGGACACGAACTGCGAGGTGGTATCGAACGTGGATATCGCACCGGGGAAAGAGCTCGCTCTTTATACCGGGGAATCCGCCAACATGCACAGGCGGCTCTTCAGGATAGATACCAACAGGGGCGAAGGCAGGGTCATACTGGACCCGGCCGGTTCCCATTTCAGAAATATCAGGAACTCGGAGGTCGAGAAATGGAACTTCACAACCGAAGCCGGAAAGGAAATCTGCGGGAGAGTTCACTACCCACCCGGGTTCGACCAGTCGGAAAACTACCCCTGCATAGTCTACTACTACGGTGGAACCAGCCCGGTAAGCAGGTCCTTTGGCGGGAGGTACCCGAAAAATCTGTGGGCCGCCATGGGATATGTGGTCTATGTGCTGCAGCCCAGCGGAGCTACAGGGTTCGGACAGGAATTCTCCGCTGTTCACGTAAATGACTGGGGCAGAACTACTACCGGTGAGATCATTCAGGGGACCAGGGAATTTCTGAAGAGCCATCCCTTTGTGGACCCCGGGCGGGTGGGATGTATCGGTGCTTCTTTCGGGGGTTTCATGACCCAGCTTCTGATCACCGAGACAGATATCTTTTCGGCAGCTGTGTCACACGCCGGGATCAGCTCCATTTCCAGTTACTGGGGTGAGGGATACTGGGGTTACGCTTACAACGCTGTCTCCGCAGCCAACAGCTTTCCGTGGAATAACCCTGACCTCTATATAGGCCAGAGCGCCCTCTTTTCGGCAAACCGGATAAATACCCCGCTGCTGCTTCTTCATGGCGGGAGCGATACCAATGTGCCACCCGGGGAGAGCGAACAGATGTATACGGCCCTCAAGCTGCTTGGCAGGGAGGTAGAGTATATCAAGTTCGCCGGCCAGAACCACTTCATACTCGATTACCAGAAGAGGATACGCTGGTCTGACGCAATAATCGCCTGGTTCGACAAATGGCTGAAAGGCCAGGACAGCTGGTGGAACAGCATGTACCCTCCCCTGGATAAAGCGCCGGAAAATATTGGGCTTCACAACATCGATACCGGAGCGTACGGAAGGGTGCTTCTGGGCAATATCTCCCGCCATGATTTTGATGAACACCTGCCCTCCTGGTTCGCAGAATACTCGCCAGACCCGGTAACAGCTTCCAGGATCGGAGATTACCTGGAAAATATCGAGATTACCTGTGTGTTCGGCTCCTGGTGTTCCGACTCCAGAAGGGATATCCCCAGGATGTGGAAAGTCCTTGAAATGGCCGGATATCCCGGCATGGAGATAAAATACCTGGCAGTTGGCTCCTCCAGGTTTACTCCGGAATCTGGTATACCGGAGAAACTGCTTGCATGGTCTGACAGGGTTAAGGATCACTACGAAGTGGAAAGGGTAGCCACTTTTATCATCTACCGCGGTGGCAGGGAGATAGGGAGAATCATAGAATCACCGGAGATCTCGCTGGAGAAGGACCTCCTTAAAATCCTGCAGAACTGAAACGTACTAACCGTCAGGTATGCGCTTCGCTGCTTGGAAGCTCCAGCCCCAGCTGCCTCCTCTTGTCCACCGCTTTCAGCAGCAGCGAAAACAGCAGCCCCACGAATCCCAGTGAGGCGAACATGATCTGCATATATGTGTAGTCATTTCCGCCGGCCGCGTCTACCAGCTTTCCACCAATCCAGGGGAAAAGGGCCAGCCCAATATTCTGTATCCACCCGATAAGGCCGTAGGCGGTGCCCAGATAGCGTTCCCTGATCAGGATCGGAACAGCCGGCCACAGGGCGGCTGGCACCAGCGAAAACGAGATCCCCATAAGTATGAACGGAACCGAAGGATGTATCCCGGTAAGCCCCAGCATCAGGTGAGCGGGGAAGAGAAGGAGCGAGCCCAGTATCATAACCATGCCCCTCCAGCCTTTCTTGTCCACCAGGAGGCCAAAAAGGGGTGTGCAGAAAATAGTGGCCCAGGTTGCCAGCGAGGTGTAGAACCCGCCCCTGGCCGCGCTCATATCGAACTCCAGCTGCAGAAGACGCGGGGCATGAACCAGAAATGGAAACATCGCCGAATAGAAGGTCACGCATAGGATCGATATAAACCAGAAAGCCGGGCCGAACTCCAGGACCTCTCTTATATTGAATTTCTCCTCTTCCTCCTGAACCTCACTGGACCCGGTGGCTGTCTTCTTCTCTACACCGAGGTACACAAGAAAAGAGAGGAAGGAGAGAAACATAACTATTGTTCCCGCCCACACCGACCATCTCCAGGACCCGAAGTAATTCATTATCTGCGCCGAACTGTTAAGGGCCGCAACAGTACCCAGCCTGCATATCAGGATATTCAGCCCGAAGGCGAATCCCAGTTCCCTGCCCCGGAACCACCTGGCTATAACCTTATTTACAACCAGTATGGCCGCTTCCGACCCGAACCCGAAGACCATTCTGCCTATCAGCATCCAGAGGAATGACCTCCCGGCCGCCAGGGTGGTAATCAGCGAGCCAACCACGCAGAGCAGCCCGAATACGATACCGGCCTTCCTTATACCTATCCTGTCCAGGATAACTCCTGCCACAACAACCAGAAAGAGCAGGTTAGGAAGGGAATAGAATGTTGCAAGCAGCCCGTACCTGGAGTTGTCGATACCCATGGAATTCTGTATGAACTCATTGATCGGACTGAAAACGTCGTAAACATAGTAAGAACCAAAAAGGATCAGACTTATCAGTCCGAGGATTATCCAGCGGAGCCATCCTCTCTCCTGCCTCTCCTGCATCTGATTACCTCCGGAAGTTTAAGCCCTATCGCCAGCAAAGACTGATGAAGGGACTATATACTTAATCGTCCATCCCCGCAAGGAAGATATACACGTGATTCAGTGCCGGAAGATCGTGACAATGGCCATCCGGGAGGTTGCTGCGGGAACTCTTCAGAGTAAAAAGCGGCTCTTTTCGGCAATCAGAGTATCTGCCGGAAGCAATCAAACCGGCTCCCCTGATCTGTTATTTAATAAAAAAAGCTGGAAATAACTTGATATTTCCTTTATAATAACAATGATTAATTGTTTCTCACAGTTCAGGGCTAAGGAGAAATAGCGAGACCAGTAAACGATTGTTCGAGGAATACTGTATTAGTTCGGTTCCCGCCTTTTCTATTCAGGAAAAACTGATTTGACATTGGCTAGAGTTCGAACTTCAATCCCTGACGGCCGAGATGTAGTGCCGGAGAGGTATTCGTCCAAGTTGGTACAAGGAGGTGCTCATTAAATAATCAGATAAGTGATTCTTAATCTCACAATTTAAGAAATATTCAGAATTCAGGAAAGGAATTGCAGAGATGACAAAGAATATTTATGTGGGGAACCTCCCTTTTTCAACGGATGACCAGGAACTCGAAAACGTATTCGCCGAGTACGGGGAAATCTCCTCGGCCAAGGTTATTAAAGACAGGTTCACCAACCGTTCCAGAGGATTTGGCTTTGTAGAGATGGAAAACGAAGAAGAAGCCGACAAGGCTATCGAAGAGCTGAACGGCAGTTCTCTCGAAGGCAGAACTCTCAAGGTTGATGAGGCAAAGCCGAAGAGGCGTTAGAAGATAACAACAGACGATTGTTAAAAAGCGGGGCA